>JABWCH010000065.1 GCA_013359215.1 Candidatus Brocadiia bacterium
TTAATTTTAGCATGCTCTGTGTAAAATTAAGACCATGAAAAAATTATCTAAGCCTTATAAAATTTAGCTAAGATCTTTTAAAAAACATCGAAAGTCGACTTATGAGGCAACACTTTGGGATTTTAGCCAGCATTCCAATCCTTGCGCATTGAGTTCAATGTCTGTTTTCCAATATCGCAGGATTGTTTCTTGGTCTAAAGTGCATCCGAGTTCTTGCAATTTTTGTAGAAATACTTGTTTTATTTTTTCTTGCATGGCTTTTTCTCTCCCTGGGCCAGGAGGAGTGCTTGTGGCAATGGAGACAAGGATGTCAATGCTTTCGTGCAATTGTTTGGCTAATGTAGAGACATTTTCAAAACGTCCATAGTGTGTGGGGTATACATATCGAGGATTGTATTTCATAATCCGCTCTATGGATTCATGGGCGGCTTTTGGATCGAATTGAACAGGAGAGCTAGAGGCGAAGAGGAAAGTACCTTTTTCTTTTTTAAAAGGAGGATAGGAAATTCCAAAGGTATCGCCTGTAAACATTCCCTGTGACTCTGCATCCCATATACAGTTATGATGCTTGGCATGCCCTGGAGTATCTAAAAATTCCAGCTTTCTGCCATTCATATTCAGGCAAAAGCCATCCTTGGCTTCTAAAATTCTATGGGAAGGGATAGGCAGAATTTCACCAAAATTTTTTTTGAATGCCTCTTCTCCATACACTTCCTTTGCTCCTGCCATCAAACGCGAAGGATCAGCCATGTGTCTTGCGCCCCTAGGATGAACGACTAGAATGGCTTTTGGCAAATGCTGCATCAAAAAGCCAGCACCGCCTGCATGGTCTAAATGAACGTGTGTTACAATCACATATTCTATGGATTCTAAAGATATTTTTTTTGCATCAAAACAGGCAAGCAATACAGGGATAGAATTGGCTGGCCCTGTTTCTACCAAAGAATATTTGCCATTTTTTCCGATGAGGTAGCTGCTCGCGATGCCTTCATGCATAAATTCTGTATCAATGCAGGTAATATTATGATCTAGCTCTTGAAAATGTAAATTTTGCATTTTATTATGCCCTGTTTAGTTATAGAATTTTCGACAGAGAATTTTTATCAATAAAAAAGTATACTTTCAAGAAAGAGTTTAAGCAATAAAAATTGCTTGACAAGAAAAAAAAGCATGCTAAAATGCTTATTTAAAGAGTAAATTCAAGAACTTAGCCCTTTTAGATACCAATGGAATTTTTTATAAAGCAATCAAAATGATGTTTTTTTACTTTTAAGAAAGGTGCTAGTATGAAAGCTAGGTATGTGTCGTGGATGGGAGGAATACTGATTCTGATCCTAACAATCTCAGGATGTCGCACTTCTGCACCTGTACAAAAAGAAAATCCTGAAGAAAAGATTTTAGCAGAAAAGGAAAAACTAGAAAGTCCTAAAGAAGAGCAAAAAATACTAACAGAAGAAGAGAGCAATAAAGCAAATCAAGCGCAAGAAAAACTCCAAAATGCTATAGACAACCAAGAAAAGATTAGTCAGCAAAAGGAATCCTTGATTCAGCACCTTCTTAAGACTGCCGAGTCTAAGATTGCACAATATGAATACAATGCTGCTAAAGATCTATTGGATCAGGCACTACAGTTGGATCCAGCCCATACAAAAGCAATCCAATTGAGGAATCTTGTAGGGACTTTCTTAGGCGAGCAAACAGCTAAGACAACAACAATTCATGAAATGTACGTCAATGAAGTTAAGGTAAAAGTCGAGCAGGCCAAACTAGAAGCAAGAAATCATCATAAGCAAGGTCTGGAAGCTTTTGAGAAAAAAGACTACGAACGTGCCATTCGTGAATTCGAAGCAGCACTGGAAATCATCAAATGGGCACCATACCAGCTTGTAATGGATTCCCTGAGAAAAGAAGCTGAATCAAAAATTAAAGAAGCCAAAGATTCCAGAGACAAATGGGCAGCCATACAAAAAGAAACCAGAATGAAAGAAGCCCAAAAGAAAGCAGAGCTTTTGGAAGCACAGCAACAAGCACAGCGTGCAAACCAAATCCGCATACTTTTAGCAAGGGCTACAGAATTCTATACAAGACAAAAATACGATAAAGCAGAAAGTATGGTAGAGCAGGTATTTAAAATAGATCCTGCCAATAAAGTTGCCAGGAGATTGCTGGAAGATATTAAAGATGCAGGTCATTCTCATCTGTCTGCCAAAACATTGGAAAGAAGAATAGAAGAATGGAAGCTTTTCTTGGAAGAAATGAGAAACAGCACCATTCCCATGAGCGATCTGATCCAATATCCTGATAAAGATTACTGGCACAACACCATCAACAAAAGAAAATCGAAATCAGAGCTTGGTGCAGAAAAAAAACAATCCGATCAGGAAGAATCTTCTGCTATTCGCACCATCAAGACAAAGCTCCAGACTTTGCCCATTACCCTGAATTTCAATGAAACTCCATTCCAGGATGTAATCCGCTACATCCAGACAATGGCAGAGATGAACATTGTTGTTGATCCTAAAATCATCCAAAAATTTGAAATCGAAGGAACAAAGGTCAATCTTCAGGTAACGGATTTAAAGTTGCAAGATGCTCTTAATATTCTTTTGCAATTCCATGATCTTGTTTATCTGTTTAAAGACGATGTTTTGTTCATTACCTCCAAAAAATCGGATCTCGCTCGCGGGAAAGCATTGCCTTTCTTGCACGATATCCGCGATTTAACAGGCCAGATCAAAGATTTCCCTGGCCCAAAAATTAAACTTCTGCCTTCGAAAACAGACGATAGCGGCGGAGCAAAATTTGAAGAAACTCCAGGCGGAGCACAGGCTGTACTCACAGGAGAAAAGCTTACTGAGTTAATCAAGGCAAGCGTTGAGCCAGAATCCTGGGATAAAGAGCAGTACTCTATAGCAGAAACTTCAGGACAACTCCTTGTGGTTCACACAGAAGATGTTCAAGAGCAAATTCGCACTTTACTCAATGATATGCGACGTTTTTCTGGTATGATGGTAGCTATAGAAGCCAGATTCCTGGAAGTTACAGACGATTTCCTGGAACACGTTGGCGTTGACTGGAGAGGCATTGGAGACAACAACCTTTCCACAAACGATCCTAATATCACAACAGATGACAAAAGGGCTGTTATGCCAGCTCTGGGAGACACTAGCAAAAACAACGCAGCTAGTGGCACAACTGTTTTTGACAATGAAGGTAAAGGAATCGCTCCTGCTGCTGGTATGTTCTTCAGACAAAGCGTAAAGGACAGAACCAATATCACAGGCCAGGATACACAAAGAGCCAATTTCGATATGCTTGCCAGAACAGAGCATGTAGACGATACAGGCTTTGGCGGTAAGAGATTGAAAAAAACAGGTGGTCTTGCTGTTCAGCTTGCGACTTTGGATGATACACAGCTAAGTGCAGTTATGTGGTTTATCAAGAAGACTGGTAGAGCACAAACTCTCATGGCCCCCAGGCTCACAGCTTTTAACACACAGCGTGCCAACCTTACTGTAGTAGAACAGACAGCCTATATCAAAGATTTCGATGTTCAGGTAGCCCAGTCAGCTTATATTGCTGATCCTGTTGTTGGAACAATCCAGTCTGGTATAGTTATGGATGTAAGACCTATAGTTTCTAATGATAAAAAATATATCACCCTGGAACTAAGACCTACTATTGCCTCTTTGGAATCTTTGGATGATTTCGAAACGTCCCTGGGTTCTTCTCGAAAGGTGCGCTTCCAGGTTCCTATACTTCGCCTCCAAAGCGTGGAAACTACAGTGAGAATCCCCGATCAGGGAACATTGCTCCTGGGCGGTCTTAAAAGTGCTACCAACATTGATCAAAAGCTGGACATTCCTGTTTTAGGAAATATCCCTGTGCTAAGCTTCTTCTTCTCTCAGAGAAGCAAGCTAGATGAAAAAGAAGAAATCCTGATTCTCATCAAAGCTAAAATCATTGATCTCGAAGAGGAAGAGGAAAATGCTGTAGGTACAAGGAAATAGTTTTGTGATTTTACGATACTGATCACTATTGTAAAAATTGCATTTTTTTACTACCAAAAACCACGCGTAAAGCGTGGTTTTATCATTTTAGGATTGTATCTTGGGAACAAAGGAAAATATTCAAATTCAAGCTATTTTTTTTGATCTGGACGATACACTTTGCGCTACTTCTGATTTTAGCACACAAGCTCGTTTTGATGCCCTTAAAGCCATGATCAACATTGGTCTGAAAATGGATATAGAAGTACTCAACACAGAATTGAAAGAGCTGATCGAAGAATTTACTAGCAACTATCCCCATCATTTCGATAAGCTTCTTTTGCGTATCCCAGAATCTTCTTATCGCGGCATCAACAAAGCAGTTCTTGTAGCGGCAGCAGTGGCTGCCTACCATGACGCTAAACACAACTATCTCAAGCCATACCCTGATGTTTTACATTTTTTGCAATACATTGCTAATATTCCTATACTCAAAGGTGTTATTACAGATGGTTTGGAAATCAAGCAGGCAGAAAAGCTCATACGACTAGGGATTTATCCTTATTTTCATCCACAAGCAATCTTTATTTCAGACCAGATAGGATTTTCTAAAATAAATTCGAAAACCTACATTCATATCTGCTCTTCTTTAGGGCTTTCACCTCATCGAACAATGTATGTAGGCGATCATCCTATGAAGGATATTGATTCTGCTAACAAGGCAGGGCTAATTTCTGTTCGTATACGAAGAGAGGGAAAATATAAAACTTTGGAAGGCAAAACAAAAGCCTGCCATGAAATCCAAAATTTACAAGAGCTGCTGCAAATTTTAGAAGAAAGATATCTTGGAAAGGAAAAGAATGAATGTTTAAATATATAACTTGTTTTTTATGCTTTTGTGTATTTTTTATGGCATGCAATGGAGCCAAGCCAAAGAGCCAGGATCAGAATAAGCTTTATGTTGTAACAACAACAGGCATGATCGCGGACGCTGTTTTAAATGTAGGGGGAGATCGCGTGCATGTAGAATCTCTGATGGGACCAGGAATAGACCCTCATCTTTTTAAAGCAACGGCATCGGATACAGTCAAGCTTCTACAAGCCCAGATTATTTTTTACAATGGTCTTCATCTGGAAGGAAAGATGTCGGACATTCTCGAAAAGCTGAAACGCCAAAAACCTGTATATGCCATTACCGATAGTATTCCCCAAGAGCTTTTACGCTCTGTAGGAAAAGAAATCTATGATCCTCATATATGGTTCGATATTTCTTTGTGGGAAAAAGCAGTAGAGAGGATTGCCCAAGTTCTTTCAGAAAAAGATGCAAAGAACGCCAGTTTCTATCAGGAAAGAAGCCAGATCTATAGAGAAAAATTACAAAAGCTCCATACATGGACTGCCTCTGAAATAAGCAAAATCGATAAACAAAGGCGTGTTCTTGTTACGGCTCACGATGCTTTTGGATATTTTGGCAAAGCATACCACATTGATGTTGTCGGACTTCAAGGAATCAGCACTTCCGCAGAATATGGTGTCAAAGATGTAGAAAGAATCATCGACCTTCTTGTCACGCAAAAAGTCCAGGCGATTTTCGTAGAATCTTCTGTTCCATCCAAAATTCTGGAGTCTGTCCTCGATGGATGCAAAAAACAAAAGCACGAAGTAAAGATTGGTGGATCTCTTTTTTCCGATGCCATGGGAGATGCAGGAACGCCAGAAGGTACGTATATTGGCATGGTACAGCATAATGTTAAGACAATTGTCGAGGCTTTACAATAGAGAAAAAACATGAACACCCACACTGACAACACAATAGCCATTGAAGTGCATGATCTTACTGTTTCATACCAGGAACGCCCTGTTTTATGGGATATAGATTTTGAAATACCCGAAGGAAAGCTTGTAGCTATAGTAGGGCCTAATGGTGCAGGAAAGTCTACCCTGATAAAAAGCATGCTAGGGTTGATCCCTCCTTCGAGCGGTTGGGTAAAAATCTATGGTCAGCCATACAAGGATGTGCGACTTCGGGTAGGGTACGTACCCCAGAAAGAATCCGTAGACTGGGATTTCCCGACTTCTGTTCTGGATGTGGTTACCATGGGACGATATGGTAAGCTTGGCTACTTTACAAGACCTTCCCAGGAAGATTGGGAAGCAGCAAAAGGCTATATCAAAAAGGTAGGAATGCAGGAATTCCAAAACCGCCAGATCAGCCAGCTTTCTGGCGGCCAGCAACAGCGTGTTTTTTTAGCGAGAGCACTTGCCCAGGAAGCTGATGTTTATTTTATGGATGAGCCTTTTGCTGGTGTAGATGCCATTACAGAAAGGTCTATAGTGCAAATTTTGCAGGAAATGCGAAACAACAAAAAGACGGTTCTTGTGGTTCATCATGATTTGCAAACTGTACCTGAATATTTTGACTGGGTACTTTTTTTGAATATGCGGCTTGTTGCTCACGGCCCTATACAAAGCACCTTCACAGAAGAAAATTTGAGAAAAACCTATGGCGGAAGGCTTGCTATTCTTAGCCAGGCAGCCGATGCTGTTGCACGGGAGAGAAGATAATGGATATATTGAACGAATTTTTGATATACTTTTCCGATGTGGGAAGCACAAGGCGCATCGTCATGGCTGGAACTGTACTACTTGGCATTCTTAGCGGTGTGCTAGGGACATTTGCAGTGCTTCGCCGCCAGAGCCTTTTGGGCGATGCCATGGCTCATGCTGCTTTGCCAGGAATATGCATTGCTTTTCTGATAACAGGCCAGAAACATCCTCTTTGGATTATGCTAGGAGCAAGCCTCACAGGGCTTCTGGGGGCTATGCTCATTCCCTGGATTACTTCCAGGAGCAAGATCAAAACCGATGCAGCCATGGGCATTATTCTCTCTGTTTTTTTTGGTATAGGAATTTTTCTGCTTACCATGATCCAAAAAAGCAATATGGGCTCTCAGGCTGGTTTAGACCACTTTCTTTTTGGAAAGGCAGCATCTCTTACACAGGAAGATGTCACAGCCATTGGTTTTTTGTGTATAGTCATGGTTGTCTCTGTTTTGCTTTTCTATAAACAATTCCAAATCCTTTGCTTTGATCCTGCTTTTGGAAAGAGTCTGGGGCTGAATATACGTTTTTTCGATATTCTACTCATTGCCATGATCGTTATCGCTGTGATGCTAGGGTTGCAATCTGTGGGCGTGGTGTTGATGGTTGCCATGCTGATTCTGCCAGCAAGCTCTGCCAGACAATGGACAAATTCTCTTGGTATAATGCTGATCTTGTCAGGAGGATTGGGAGCAATAGCGGGAATTATCGGGGCTTTTTGTTCTACTTTAGCCCCCAAAGTTCCCACTGGCCCAGTTATGGTATTAAGCTCTTCTTTTCTTCTGTTTTTTAGTCTTAGCTTTGCGCCATCACAAGGAATATTGCCCAAGCTCTGGAAACGAAGACAACAAAAGAGTCATAGAGAAGAGGAACATCTTTTGAAAGATATATACAAAGAGTATGAAAAGGCAAAAACCTTTCCCATACCCCTGGAATACCGCTCAAGCTTAGAAACCAAAATAGAGCAAAACATCCTATTCTGTGGTGCAAAAAAATTAAACCGTTTAATCCAAAAAGGATTGCTGGTATGGCAAGGGAATTTTATCCAATTGAGTGATAAGGGAATGGAAAAAGCACGTATTCTTTTGAGAAAGCATAGGCTTTGGGAACTATATTTGCAAAGGAAAATGGATATTGCCAGCGACCATGTTCACCGAGATGCCGATGACATTGAGCATATTTTGCCTTTGGAAGTTGTTGAAGAACTAGACAAGGTTTTGGGTTCTCCCCAGAGTGATCCCCATGGTAGGCCCATTCCTGCAATGCATAAGGAGGCACGTCCATGACACTTGCTTTTCTATTGCCCTGGAATTTACAAAGCCATGAAATATGGATCATGGCAATTGGTGCTTTGGTATGCTCTTCTTGTGGGATTCTGGGATGCTTTTTGATTTTAAAAAAGCTGTCTTTAATGGGAGACGCGATTAGCCATTCTGTTTTACCAGGCATTGTTATTGCAGTTATGCTGACAGGCAAAATCCATTCTATATGGGTAGTTCTGGCTGCTGGTATCATGGGCATTTTAACGCCTGTATTTACGGATATGATTAAAAAATCTGGCCTGGTTCATGAGGATACTGCAATTGGTGCAGTGTTTACAACATTGTTTGCACTTGGTGTTGTTATGGTAAGCCAGATAGGGAATATTGATCTTGATGTAGATTGTGTTTTATATGGAGAAATAGCAACAACACCTCTCGATGTCCTTATCCTTTCAGGAATTTCCTTTGGCCCTAAGGCGTTTTGGATTTTGGCTATGGTATTTTCTGCAAATTTTCTTTTTGTTTTTCTTTTTTATAAACAACTTAAGATTTCTACCTTTGATCCTGCTCTTGCAAAAGCTATGGGACTGCATCCTGAGCGTGTGCATTATCTCCTTATGGCTATGATTTCTATTACGACTATTGCTTGCTTTGAAGCAGTAGGATCGATTTTAGTTGTAGCCATGCTAATTGTTCCTGGAGCTTGTGCATACTTGCTCACACAGCGTCTTAAAATCATGCTCATTCTATCGATTGTAGCAGGAGCACTTTTTTCTATTTCAGGCTATGCCATTACCATTGCTTTTCAGGGAGACGTTTCTGTCTCTGGCAGCATGACAAGCGCAGCAGGGGTTTTCTTTTTTCTGGTTCTGTTTTTGTCTCCAAGCCAGGGGATTTTGGTCACTCTTTGGAAAAAATATGAAAATAAGCATTCTCTGATCCGAGATCATATTTTGTTAGATTTATACAGGCAGGAAGAAAAAGGTAAAAGCCCTATTACACAAGCCCATTTCCTTTCAGAATATGGCTATACAACGCAGCAAGATATAAAAGCCTTAAAAAAATTACTGCAAAACAAAATGGTTCTGTCAAAAGAGGATGCAATATGCCTGTCTCCTGATGGGAAAAAGCGAGCACAAGAAATGATGAGAGCGCATCGTTTGTGGGAAATGTATATGAGCAGCTTAGGCGCGGCAAGCGATCATGTCCACAGATCTGCTTCTGATATGGAACACATACTTTCTCCTGACCTTTGCAACCAGATAGACAAAGCCTTAGACCATCCTGATTGCGACCCTCATGGCAAAAAGATTCCTGCTGCAATCCAACAGTAAATCTTGACAGGTAAAGGAAATTAGAGTAGAATAGGACTTTTGATAAAAAAAATAGCATTCTCAATTATCCAGTAGGAGAAAAGCGATGGAAATATTTGGTGTGTATTTAGTGAACCAAAGCTCAGGAAGCACTGTGCCATTGCACCAGGACCAGGAAAATATTATAGGAAGAGGGATACCAAGCCCTCAAGGAGAGAAGGGACGTGTGTTGCTTCCCCATCCTTCTATTTCTAAAATTCACGCACAAATCGTGTTAAGACCTGAAACCCATGAGTGGATGATTTTGGATAAAAGCAGACACGGCATATACATCAACAGCAAGAAAATCACCAAAGAAGCACGATTGTTTCATGGCGACAAAATCAAGGTAGGCCCTTTTGAGCTTATGTTCTATGAAAAATTCAAAGCCGATGATGAGACATCCGAACAACCGCTTCCTGTTTATTACGAGAGAAAGCAGGACAGCCCTGTGTTTCTTTATATGATCAGTGCCTTACTTTTGGAGCTGGTTCTTGCTCTTGTGATTCCCAACCTTTTATTGGTTGGAATGCTTTCTTTGTTTATTTTTACGCTTCTTTTGCTCATCAAATCACCCTGGCGAGAAAAGACCCGCATTTCCTATCGCACTCTTTTTCTTTTATTTTTTCTCAGCATAACAGGAATGACCATGAGCTTGTATTTCCTGCTATGGAAATAGAATCTTTTTGTAGTTACAACGTATAATTTATTTTGAAATAATGACTTTTTTACCCTGTAATGGGTTGCATATACCAGCCCAGGGTAACACCCCATAGCTGTCAATTTAAGATATAAGACTATGCTATTTATAAACGTAAACCTAAATTTCATACGTTTTAAGTTTTAATAGCTTATCTTGCAATAGATTATATCATCCAATCAAGGATAAGAAGAGCGTAGTGTAAGCCTTCTGTAAGGAATCAAAAACAGCCCGCCTGACAAATTATAAAATTTTATTCGACTCTTGAGCTTGGCGCAAAAAGAAAAATGGGATACCTGTTTTTTTGATTCCTGAAAGAAGGCTTACACGAAGCGATCGCTTCAGATAAAACCCGCTTGCTGCGTTGAGTTTAATACAAGCTATTCTTTTTAAAATACTTATAACTTAATACGCATGAGGTTTAGGTTTTGCATAGCGTTACGCTGAAATTGGCAGCTATGGGGTAACACCCTGGGCATAGAAATGATAGGATGCGATGTGATACGGTTAGAAATTAAAGTTATCGTCCCCGACAATAAAAAGCGGGAGGATTTTTTGAAATTGCTTTTAGATACAGCAAACGCTGATCCAGATTCTTTCTTCTGGCAAACTCCTTTTGACATTGTAGATACAGAAAGAGCAACACTGGAAGCGGTCTTAGGGCAAGAAGGATTCCCTTTTCTCGAAGGAACAAAATTGCTTACCATTACATGCGATTTTGCCAGCAAAAAGCAAGCCAAAAAAGCATATACCTTCTTTAAAGGGCTTTCCCTTTCCTGGGAAATGGAAATCAATGGTTTTACAGGAAGACGACTTTATAGCGATCTTCTTGATGTTAATGATTTTACATAAAAATAACATCTGTTTGGTTTAAGTCTACCATGAATCTACATCTTTTCCACAAAATAAGCTTAGTTCTTTTTTTATCTTTCTTGCTTTGCTTAGAGCTTTCTTTGTCTCAAGACAACCTTGTTGGCAAAGCAGATTCTCTTGTTTTAGAGCTAAAGAATTGGCCTCTTGCTAATGCTAAAAAGGCAGCAGCAACTCTTATTTCTCAGAAAGAGAAAGCATTGCCTTTTCTTATGATGGCCTTGAAAAGCGCAGAGCCATCTGTTCAGGAAGCCTGCGCATACTGCCTGGGAGAAATCAAAGAAAAAGAAGCCTTTCCTGCGCTTTTGGAGCTGGCATCCAAAAAAGAAATGCTCCCACGGTCAGAAACGATTTTTGTTTCGCTGATCAAAATTGATCCTGATCTGGCTTATGAAAAAATTATAGCTCTTTTCAAGGATACATCCTACAATCGCCATGATGCAGCCTACAAGGCTCTTTCTAGCATAACAAACAAAAAGCATCTCGCTTTTTTAGAGGAGATGTTTACTTCCAAATCTTATAAAACAAGAAAGCTAGGAATACAGCTTGCCACCCATACAAAAAATAGCCAGGCTTTTGATCTGTTTATACAAGCATTAAAAGACGATTCGCCTTATGTTGCATACGAAGCCATGAATATCCTTGCTAAGATTCCATCAGAATCTTTACAGAAAAAACTTCTGGAGCAATTTTCCAGTGTGAATCGCCGTTTTTTGGGCTATGTTGTTTTGACACTGGTACTCCAGGAAGACCGATTGGAAAAAAAGCTTTTTAATTCTGATGTTTTGCCCTTTTTAATACGATCTGTACGCAACAACAGCGATCTTTTCGCACAAGGGGCAGCGGCATGCGCTCTTGTCAATATAGGGTTTTCCTCGGAAGAGCCAGAAGTCATTGAGCTTATGGATAAGCATTTGCCTGCTGTCTTAATGGAATGCCTTTCAGGAAAAGTCTATTTCCGCGATTATATTTCTCTCAAAGAAATTGCATATAGCAAGCTAAAACAATTGACAGGAAAAGATCTTGGATATTATATGGAAAAGTGGTGGGCATGGTGGCATACAGAAAGCCACCGTTTTCGGGCCATGAGACTTTTGAAAGGCTTGACCCAAGAGCAAATCAAGGGCATGGTTCTGGAATACCAACAGCAAGGATCTATAGAAAACAAAAAAATTCTATTTTTAGCCTCTGCTAACAAGAATATACTTACGTCAGAAGATTCTTCCTGGGTTGTTATGAGCAGGGAACAAACTTCGGAAATGGCTGATTTGCTAAGAAAAATAAAATTTTTCCAGCTTCAGCCCGAATACGGAGCAAAGCAGCCTCTTTCCTGGCAAAGCCTGGAACTCAAGCTGGAAAATTTGCACAAACGGGTTGTTGTTTATGGAAAAGAAAGTGGCCCAATAGAAGTAGCTATAGCTTTTCTTCTGCATATAGCCAAAGAAAATTCCTGGCAGTCTTATTGGGACAGTTCCAAAGAGCCAGATTGGGAAAAATGGTATGAAGGGGAGAGCCAATGGTTTCAGGAAGTAAAAGATGTAAAGTCCCGATCTCAGAGAATGAAAAGAATCATTTTGGATTCTTATGGATGGCTTAAACCTAAAATGAGAGAAAAGGCGGCAGAAGAGTTTCTGGATTGGATGCAAAAGGACAATGAGCTTCCCTTAAACTATATCCAGTGGGTTTTATTCCATATACGATCCGAGATGGAACTCAACCGATCCACAGAAGCCCTGATCCAGGCAGTTGCCCTTACCAAAGACCCTGCGGCGATAGCTCCTCTATGCGATTTTCTGGTACTCCATTTTTCCAGCAAATCCCGCGCTCTTTTAATCAAACTCATGGAGCAAGCCAATCCCAAATTGCTTTTGCAATACATAAACCACCCTAGCCCATATTTAAGAAGCGTAGCGTGCGAAATTTTAGGAAAAAGAGAATCCCAGGAACTCCATATCCTGTATCTCACAGCACTTCTAAAAGATGACAACATGGAAGTGCGCCAAGCAGCCATATCGGCTTTAGGAAATCTCAAGGCAGAAAGTGCCTGGGAAATGCTTTTAGGCATAGCGCAAAATCAGCAATACAAAGTTGCCTTAAGGCAAAGCGCGATCACGGCATTAGCACAAATTTCACCACAAAAGTCTGCTTCTGTTTTGCTGACGTTTCTATCAAGCGAAGACAATGGAATCCGACAGGCTGTTGCCCAAGGATTTTCTAAAATAGGGGGAAGCAATTCAATACAAAGCCTGCTTGCTATCTTGAATTCCGATAAATCTTCTATGGTGAAAGAAATTGCAGCCCTTTGCCTGTCGGAAACAAAACCACAACAAGAGGCAATCCAGGCATTGGAAAGCATTGTTTTCAAAAGCGAAGATCTGGCAACAAAAGCTTTAGCCATACAAAGCCTGAGACGCATTTCTTTGCTTGAAACAAAAAAAATTTTCCTAAAATGCCTGAAAGATAGCAACACAACTTTGCGTATGCAAGCAGCATTCGCATTGTGCGATGACTATGATATAAGGGCAGTCCCTGTTCTCATAGAACTCCTGGAATCTTCTAAAGAAACATTAGAAATACGCAAAAATCTGGAAAAAATCACTCTACAGTCTTTTCCCCAGGAAGATGTGGAGTCCCTAAAAATGCGCTACCAGGATCTTTGGAATGTTTATAAAAATCTTTCCTGGAATCAATGGTTTTTTGAAGCTTTAAAGAGCAATACCTATGATGCTTCTCCCATGCTCGACTATTTTGTGACAGGAGAATGCTCTCCTGCTATGATTACGCTCTTGATCCGTGTATTGGAGGACAAAGACCGCTACCTTCGCTCTGCTGCTTCCTATCTTCTGGAATCAGCAACAGGGAAAAATGGGGGACGCATTCAACCCCATACATCCCCAAAAGACTGTCTGGAAATCATCAAAGCATGGAAAAATCTCCATAAATCCTAACACGGATAAACCGTAATCAAAAGAAAAAAAATATGATACGACTATGGCTATGTTTATAAATAACCAAAATTGGAAAGGGATATAAGATGTCTATCTATCTTTCTATCATCATTCCTGCGTATAATGAAGAAGATAAAATTGCAGATACATTGAATATTGTTTTAAAATATATTCATACCAAACAATGGCAAGCAGAAATAATCGTAGTGGAAGATGGTAGCAAAGACAAAACAGCCCAGATCGTCAGAGAATTTTGCCAAAGATACAGTTGTGTTCATCTTCTACAGAATCCTGGAAACAGAGGCAAAGGATATGCTGTAAAAGAAGGTGCTTTGGCGGCAAAAGGGGAATATGTATTGTTTACAGACGCAGACAATTCTACACCTATCGAAGAGGTGGAAAAGCTCCTGTCTGTTTTAGAAAAACAAAAATGCGACATTGCTATTGGATCCAGGGCATTGCCCAAATCCCAGATCGAAATCCCCCAGCCCATATACCGAAAAATGATGGGCAAGATTTTCAATATTTTTTTTAGAATCATTCTAGGCATCAATGTAAGAGATAGCCAATGCGGCTTCAAATGCTTTCCCCAGGCAATAGGAAAAAAACTTTTTCCTTATCAGAAACTAGAACGGTTTAGCTTTGATGCAGAGCTTCTATACATTGCCAAAAAAAAGAAATACCGCGTTAAAGAAGTCCCCATTGTCTGGAGAAACCGCCTGGAAAGCAGGGTCAATCCCATCAAAGATTCCATTCGAATGTTTATGGATCTTTGCACAATCCGAAAATACGATTCATCAGGCTGCTATAAAGAATAGCATAACAATGATTTTCATCGCCCCATAAGGAAGCTACTACTATGAAACAATCGCCAGGTACAGGAAAAGTTATCGTCAAAAATAAAAAAGCATATCATCTCTATTTCATACAAGAGCAATATGAAACGGGAATTGAACTAGAAGGAACAGAAGTGAAATCCCTTAGAGATGGGAAGGTCAGTCTTTCTGATTCGTATTGCAAAGTCACCAAAAAAGATGAGCTTTTGCTTTTGAATTTAAATATCGCCCCTTATAGCAGCGGTGGTTATACAAACCATAACCCTATAAGAAAAAGAAGGCTTCTCATGCACAAAAGAGAGATTGTCAAACTGCGCAATAAGCTACAGCAAAAAGGCTATACCCTTGTTCCCCTTGGCCTCTATTTTAAGCGAGGCTGGGTTAAAGTAGAGCTAGGGCTGGCAAAAGGAAAGAAAAAATTTGACAAAAGAGAAGACCTCAAGAAAAAAGAAGCCAGCAGAGAATCAAAAAGATATTGACATTTGTAAAATATTATATTATAATCATGCTACTTTATCGTTTCATTCGGGGGCGATCATGGTATCGACTGGGCAATGTTTCGATAAGGGTGGCGTTCCGAGGGTCAGGATGCCTCGTAAAAACCTGAAACAACTTTAAATTTAAGTGCGGATGCACCTGTAAGAATGGCTGCCTAATTGTAGCCACGTCTTTGCTTCTTTCTTGCGTGAGGTAAAAGACGCAGTTAGCAAGATAGCAAAGCATCATGCTTTGGGGATGCTTTAGCGAAACTTTTCTGAGGCTAGCGATTTGGAAATTTGTTTGTAAATGGCCAGGTCGCGAAAAACAATGTACAAACTATGAACGTAGAGGCTTTTATCAGGCTGTTACAGGACGCGGGTTCGATTCCCGCCGCCTCCATAAAAAAAAATCCATCTTCTACAAAGAAGGTGGATTTTTTTATTGGGACAATAGATTCCATCACAGATAAAGCTTTAGACTTAAGGCTCATTTTTCTACTAGCTATTTATTATTTTACGAGAAAAAACATGCAAAAAACTCTTTTATTTGCCATTTTATTTTTATTTTTCGTTCTTACTAATGCTTTCAGCGAAAATGGAGAGCAAAAGTTTGCTGATTTAGGAAACTTTCTGCTGGAAAATCAGGAATGTCTGGAAAATGCTAGAATCGGGTATAGAATCTTTGGAAAGCCTAATCCAGAAAAAACGAACATAGTGCTTTATCTCACTTGGTTTGGAGGCAATAGCCATTCTGTTTCTTGGTTGCTAGGAAAAGGAAAAATCATAGATACGGAAAAATACTGTGTTGTGGTAGTGGATGCTTTAGGAAATGCTGTTTCCTCTTCTCCTTCTATTTCTAAGGTAAGCTATGATAAGTTTCCCAGATTCACGGTAAGAGACATGGTTAACAGCCAGCACGCTCTTCTTACAAAGCATTTGGGGATTTCTCATATATATGCTCTTATCGGCGGGTCTATGGGAGGGATGCAGGTTTTTGAATGGATAAGCAGCTACCCTGATTTTATGGATAAAGCCATTAGCTATGTGGGTACTCCTAGATTGACATCTTATGATTTGCTTTTGTTCCATACAACCAGGAAGAATATGGAGATGCTAAAAAAATATGGAGCAGCCGAATCCGACCTGATCATGAGCATGCGTATGCTTTTCTCTATTTGTATGGATAGTCCAGAAAATAGAATTAGACAAACATCCGTCAAAGATTTTCCTGCTTTTTTTGCTTCTCTGGAAAAAAACACTTCATCTATGAATAGTGATGACCACCTGGCACAGCTTTATGCTATGCTTGCCCATGATATTTCTGCACCCTGGGGCGGAGCTATGGAAAAAGTCTATCCACGGATCAAAGCTAAAGTTTTTATCATTGTTTCTAAAAACGACAGAATCGTAAATCCCAAAGAATCCATGGATTTTGCTAAAGCTTTGAACACCAGACTTCTTATTTTGGAAAATGATTTGGGCCATCTTGCTGTAGGATATGAGCTCGCACGTGTTTCCAAAGAAATCGCTGATTTTTTAGCCCAACCATAGCCTGTTAGGAAAAGCTGCTTCCCAGAGAATGAGAAAAAATGGTATATGGATGTGTTACTTTTTGTAATACTTTTCGCAAAACCAGTTCATCATCTAATGCTATTTTTAACTATTTTATATTATTTATTCTATTTTATTACGTTAATAAAATATTGGGAATAGTTTTTGCAAACACATACTCAATATTGGTGTACACTATTTTGGTTATTTCTTTAGAAAGGTATCAACACATGCGTAAATCCGCATCTATTTTTGCAGTACTTTTCCTTTTTATGGCTTGCTTGAGCTTTGGCCAGGCCATCCTTTGTCCTGATCTGAAAGAAGCCATGGAAAACAGCCGTGATGGTGAATTTCGAGTCATCGTAGAGATGAAAGAACAATTCGATATAGATACTATTAGACAAAATGTAAGAAATACAAAAGAAGCTAAACAAGAAATCATGGAAACTCTGAAGAAAAAAAGCAATGATTCCCAGGAATGGGTAAGAAATTTCCTTCAGAATAACCAGAGATTCCAGAAAGTAGAAGAGATTCATTCTTTCTGGTTGGTCAATGCTGTTAGCTTCAAAAGCAATGCCAATGTCATTCGTGAACTGGCCGCAAACGAAGACATCAAAGGCATCTATCTTTGCAAAGAAGAACAGATGATTCATCCTATTGCTGCTACTTCTCGTGAAACCAAAGCCTGGGGCGTAAAGCATATCAAGGCTGATAAAGCCCAAGCTAGTGGAGTCACAGGAAAAGGAATCGTAGTTGCAGTCGTTGACACTGGTGTCAATTTAAACCACCCTGGTTTTGCACCAGGACAAGTCCTTGCCAATTTAGGAAAATCCTTTGTATCTGGTGAAGCTGATGCAGAAGATGGACACGGACATGGTACACATTGTGCTGGTACAGTTGCCAGTGCTGAATACGGCGTAGCTCCTGATGCCAAAATCGTTCCAGTAAAAGTTTTGAGCAAATCTGGATCTGGTAGCTGGGATGGAGTTATGAAAGGCGTACAATACGCAGCCGAAACAGCAGACCTCATGAGCATGAGCTTAGGCGGTGGTGCAAGTGCTAGCGGAAATGTCGTTGAAACAGCAGTCAAAAATGCTATCAAAGCTGGTATTCATTGCGTTATTGCAGCAGGAAACAGCGGACCAAATGCTAAAACCATTGGAACTCCTGGTGTAGTACTCGAAGCCGTCACTGTTGGTGCTATTGACAACAAAGGCGTTATCGCCAGTTTCAGCAGCCGTGGACCTACAGTATACAACACATCTAAACCCGAAATCGTTGCTCCTGGAGTAAACGTTCCTTCTCTGTGGAAAAATGGCGGAACCAATACCATTTCTGGAACCTCCATGGCCACACCTCACGTTGCAGGTTTAGTTGCTTTGATTCTTTCTACCAACAAATCTTTGACACCAGAACAAGTCAAAGCCCTGTTGATCAAAACAGCTTTTGGAACCAAACAAGTCAATGTTTATGGCGATGGCTGTGTAGATGCTGATGCATCCACAAAATAGCAATTGCCTATCGTTTTGATTTTATAAAATAAAAAATGCCAGAGAATAAAATCTCTGGCTTTTTTTGTTACTCTTTACAGAAGGCTGTCTTTTCCATCTGAAATTGTCGAGCTAATCGCGATATACAATAGGATTTTTGGTTCTAACAGGAACGATCTGGGGTTGCTTTGCCATGTATTCTAAAAGGCATGGCAGTACAAAGCGATTAGAGCCTAGCAAAATGTAGGGA
>JABWCH010000445.1 GCA_013359215.1 Candidatus Brocadiia bacterium
TTAAGATTAAGATAATGATAACGAATCGGACTACGATTCTTAATCTTAATCGTTATCTTTATCGTCTAAATGGGGAACTTATTTAATTCCGATTCCTAACCGCAGAAACGCAAAGAACGCAGAGGAATTGTATGGTTATTTTTTCATACTCTGCGTTCTCTATGTATCTGCGGTTAAATCTTATGTCTTGCAAAATTCAAGATTAAGGGTTGGAACAAAAGACATGGATCCGTTACCTGTTTACCTGTGCCATAAAAAGCTTCTGTACCACCATGGTTGTTGTATTTCTTTTTCGCAAAATAGGATAGCACGGGCTTGTATGTCTAATTCGTATGCTTTTTTTTGCAAATTTTGCGAGACTACTGACATGCCGTCAGTAAAGACTAGAAAATCTTTGATGCTGTGCTTCATGGCATGAAGAAAGACTGCATTGAAATCGGTTCCGCCTCCTTGGTAAATATGACCATTCATAACCTTTTGTTTGGTAATGCTTTTCACGTTTGTATCAAACATCCAGAGCGTGGATGGCAAAAGCTCTTCCAATTTTTGGAGAAGAGATAGCATACTATCCTGGTATTCTGCCATGCTTCCAGAAACGTCAATGTAAACAGCAAGGGGCTGCCATATAGCAGGCATCCTATTTGCATAGTAGACTGTCGGCCAATGGAAGGATTCTCGAATTAAAGCACCCTGTGTTGGCTTACATATATAAGGATAGTACACGATATCTTGTGTTAGATCGCCGACAACAATTTGCATGCATTCCTGCACAATTTCCTGCTGAATCTGTTCTTGAATCCATTTCTCCATACTTTCGTTATAGAGAATTTTTTTCCGTCTCTTTTTTTTGAGAAGATGAAGGTTAGAGTCTGTGCCTGCTTGCTTACAGAATTCATCGTATTCCGTGTTATCTGGCTTATCCTTGTCTACATTGGATGATCTATCGCATTTTTCTGTACTATCGCCTTTATCTTCTTTGCTCTTTGCTTCAGGCAAATTGCGAATCCAAAGAATTTCTTCATCCCCTTCACCATTGGATAGACAAATCGCAGAAGGACAAGCGGGTTGTGCCTGAATCATCAGGGGAGCGATTTGCTGGTAGCATTCTTCGGGAGAAGGTGCGGATTCCCTTTCCCATAAATACTGCCATATTTTATAAATACTATCAGGCATCTGCTCTTTTGGCGGTTTATGATGAGTTAGCATCATTGTCGCCTGCTTTTCATCCATTTTTCGGGAGCATGCACTCCCAGAAAGCAAGATTTTATCGTTCAGGGAAGCCAAAGCATCGCTCCAATTCCCTCTCATGATAGAAGCATTGATTGCAATATCCAGAGCACAATTCGTAGTTTGTAAATCAAGATTAGGCAAGCGATAGTAGGAAGAAATGCCTGCATAATGGATCAATTCGTGTAGCATCAGAACTTGCAGCTCTCTATCAGACAAAAGCTCATCCATTCTCGGATTGACATGAATTTCAGCACTTGACTGGGTTTCGTTGTAAACCCAAGCTGCTACAGGAACAGCAGTTGTTACTCTCAAATTCAAGTCTGTATTCAAAAGAGCATCCAGATGAAGATTTTCTACAGCCTGGTATAAGCGGTCTAAAAATTTTTCATTATGGCTCATGCTCTTTTGCCCGCCTTTTTTTCTAAAGAAGATTCTATTCCAAAAAGAGTTGGTAATGCTTTTAATGGCAAAGAAATAGCAAAGGATTCTTCCCAATTCCAGCCATAGGGAGAAAATTCTAAAAGAGAAGAAGGTGGCCTGGTTTCACTATTCCCTATCATAGACGCTATAATCCACGAGCAGACTCCCTGTTTGCCATCATGGAGTTGGTACTGCAACCATGGGAAAATAGCCATGATATCCGAGGCAGGAATAGGATCAAAAAAATATAGAAACTGTTGCCCTATGGTAGAAGAAATGCTGGCAAAAAGGAAAAGGGCATTCTTGCCACTAGATAATGGCACATCCGTAGATCTTGATTCTTTTTTGATCAAATATCCCCTTTCTTCCAAAATTTTTTTCCAAATGCTTTCAATAGAATACTTCTTTTTGTTTTTTGCTTTGATGTCGTGTTGCTCTATAGAAATTTTTCTCAAATCCGATAGAATTATGCTTGTTTCAGGCAATAAATCTGGGCTAAATTCTTTATAGGCTTTCAAACGATATTTAGCTCCACATCGATTCAAAATTCCTTTTGATAAGGATCTTAGAATAGGTTCATCAGGGTTTGCAATCATAATTTCCAAAGCATCTTCTGCTGACTCATTGTTCTCAAAAGTGCTATTGACCAGCAGCCTTTTTATCATATTTTCACTAAGCTGCAATTCTTTCCTTAGCGAAAAAACAGTTCGATCTATAGTCATGTCCATTGTAAGCGAACGGTCGTTTTCCTCTTTCCAAATTCCTTCCTTGAAGCTAGAGATAATCTTCTCTTTTTGGCAAGAAGGCAAACCATACTCTGAATAAAAAACAATCTTGTGGAGAAGATAATGCCATGGGCTGCCATAAGATGACGCAATGTATTGTATCAACTTTTCTATGAAGCCATCCAATTCCTTAGCCCCCCATTCCCAAAAAAAATTCCAAAATTTAGGATCGTCATTATTCCAATGATCCAGGTTTTCTGCTAAGAAATTGGCAATCTCGCATCGGGTTTGGTAAGACTCCAAAAAAACAATATGCTCCTGGAATGCTTTGGCATTGCTTATATAAAGCAAACTCTTTTTTAAAATACTAAGCAATTGATCTTCAGGCAGGTTTTCTTTAAAAATGACTTTGCGAATAAAGGCAACCCCTTTATCTCCCTGGCTCATCATGTATTCATGCATATCCATTTCGCTATTCTTGTTCTCTTGCTGCAAAAAATGCCATGCTTTTTCACTATGGTAATCCATGATAACCCTTTGTAAAAATTCTATAAACATCCTATGTTCAATACGATTATGCCGCCGATATTGCATCAGGAAATCCAAAACATATTGTGGATTTTTAAGTTCACGCATAATCTCTTCTACTTTCTCTAAAACATAACGGGAGGAAATAAGAGATTTCAAACAACGTAAAACTTCCCCATAATCTGAAAAATCTATTGATCTAGATCTCGATGATAAATACAGATCTGTAGAATCCATACAATCCATAGGATCCATCATGTCACATCTCCTCTCTAACTAAGAGCCTATTCGAAAAATAATTTTAGGCGAAAATTTTGAGGCACTCGGAGAGCGAGGAGAAAGTGACAAAATTACCGCAAGTGTAGCCGTAGCTACTCTAATTACCGCAAGTGTAGCCGTAGCTACTCTGAGGAGAATTTTGTCACTTTCGACGAAGCTATCCGAGATGCATCGAAATTTGCAGCCAAAAGGATTTTTCAGATAGGCTCTAAGAACATAATTGTTTCATAGCCCACTGTTTATTACTGCAATATCCATTTACATCATGAGATGAAGATTGCTCAATACAGGACAAGAAAGAATCCACGCGCTTTCTCAAACCTTCTCTCTCTATGTCCACGAGCAATGCACTCGAAATTTTTGGACAAAAGCGTTTGCATATAAGCCAAAGCCTCTCTTCTAAATTTTTATTTGTTTTGTGATTTTTCATTCCTTCCACGACAAGCTTCCGCAAAAGCACTTCCAGTGCAGGCAAATTTTGCTCAGGAATTTGAGAAATATCCAAAAGCTCAGCAGCCAAAAGGCGATTTTGAAACTCGCCAATGCAAAGCCATATTAAAGGGTCGTCTGCTTTCATGCTGGTATTCTCTAAAAGGGAAAGAAGGAATTTTTCCCCTTTTTTCAGAGCAAGGTTCACTATACCTTCCCCCAATTTGCATTTTGTTTTAAGGCAATAAATTAAAGTATCTTGCGCCCTTTTGCAAATCCACTTAGGCACCATCTCCCTACCAAGAGTAACATCGTATGCTAAAAGATCGAAAAAAATGTTAGGCAAATGGTGTCCAAAACTCCTTGGAGAAATATAGCGTTTCTCTTCCTGTGATGATTCATCAGAATATCCATTCTCTTTATTTTTTTTATTCTTCCCGCCCATGAGCAAAGATACAACCACGCCTCCCCAGCTCTCGATGGCATGCAAAAGAATAGGATTTTCAACCAGGCTTTTCCTGTTTTCTGCAATTTCCTTTTGCAAAGCAGGAATATCAATATGCAATTCCTTCTTTTCATTGCAACCCGATACAATTTTGATATTCACATCCATCATTTTTTTAACAAGAGATGGCGAACAGTTTTGCAAATCAGGCACAGGCAAAACCACACTGAATCGATCCAAAAGAGCATCATCGCATTTATAGGTAGACGCATAGCTATCAGGATTACAGGAAGCGATAAACACGCGGCAAGCAAGTTTTTCGCCATAAAGTCGGCGATCTTCCAAAATCTCTAGCCACATATTTTGATTTTCTCTATTGGCTCTTGTCAATTCATCCAAAAACACAAGCTCTTTGTCCCAAATCGTTCTACCATGTCTGGCAAAAAACAACTTCCCCTTCGCCAGATGCTTTGGGCTGGGAATCCCAGCCACAGAAATCAAATCATCCTTAGACGCATCATAGTGTATCCAATTCATCTGGGAAATTTCCGCCAGGGAACACGCCAATGTCGTTTTTCCCAAGCCATGCTTCCCAACAAACAAAATCTTCCTGCCCGCTAAAAAAGCAGCCAACAGTACATCAATAAAGCTATCAGAATACCCCACTAACCTTTCTCCTAGCCATCGAACTATACTTTTTAAGGCTTCTTTCATGCCATGTTTCCTTTCCTGATAGGGAAAAAATACCATATAACAAGGATTCTACTCCCTTATAAGCAAAACCCGTTCCCTTTGGTATAAATAAAAAATAATGGTTTGTAACTATATAAAAAACAAAATATTACGCCATTTTCTCGGTTTTGCCTTCCCTATAGATTTTCCGCAAACTATCGGCAAATTCCTGGATGTATCAGGGATTTTTCAGGAAGGGGGCAATGAGGGGGTAAGAGGACAAAATCTGATTGCGGAGAAAAACAGGATTTGGTAGAATAAAGCGGTTATATGCTAACGAAAATTCATAATTTTTTATATCTAACAATGAGGAGATAATCCATGAGTTTGCTAGAATCTATAAAGATTTCTCTAAATTTAGAGTATCACAAATGGCACGACCCGTATGTTTTGATTATCGTAGGGCATTTGATTGACGAGCTAAAGAAAAATCAAATTGAAGATGAGGAAAAAAATGAAATTGAAAAAAAAATATTGAGACCTGTAGCCTATTCTGGGAAAAAACAATATAGAAAGTTAAAAGATGATAAGCCTGATTTCTTTGCCTGTTTTCCTGCTAAAAGCAGTGATGAATTCAGTGAACATGCAGCCGTCTATTTTCAATGGAAGAGTAATCCAGGAAATGATATATTGGGACAAGTAGAAAAAGCCGTTGGTGGGTTAGACAATGTCATGGATGAATTTTATAACAACCAAGCTCCTCCAGAGTTAGAGATAAATATATGCACTCCTAACGTAATCCAAAATAATGAACATATCTTATACATATCCGAGAAGATGGACTCGGTTAGAAGAAAAATTGGAAATAAAGCTACATTCACTGCTCCTTTTATTTTGATCGAAGGAGAAACAGGTCTCCGCTTTTTGGGAGCGACCCTAGCCTCATCACTTACATGAAATTCAACATACCTTAAACACCTTATAAAAGCTATTAAATTTTTAAAGACAATAGGTTACAGCGGTGTCTGACCATTCTTTTTAGGGCATTTGATTGACGAGCTAAAGAAAAATCAAAAAAAAAATATTGAGACCTCTTACATGAAATTCAACATACCTTAAACACCTTATAAAAGCTATTAAATTTTTAAAGACAATAGGTTACAGCGGTGTCTGACCATTCTTTTTTATAGTCTACCAAATCGCGAAATTCCTTGTCCGCTACTTGTGGATTGTCTATTGCTTCTTTTGGATTCAGGCAAAAGCGAGGCTCTATTCTCAGAAAATCCATAATTCCATACCCTCCCCAGTATTGCTTGAACCACAAAGGATTCATGAGAACAGGAGAAAGCCAGATAGCCCCTACACCCATCTTTTTTAAATAAGGCAACTGCTCTCGGATGCCAGCAAAGTTGCCTCCCTGGTACATACCACAAGGTTCACCATTCTCAGGCTGCTTTGCGGGGTTGTTAAAACGATCTATAAGAAGAAAATATATCCACTGGTCTCTCCAGTCTGCTGGAGAAGGAAAGCTTTTGAAAACAGGAGGATTGCTATCCAGCAACTGGCATACAGTGCTTTCGTATAAAGAAGAAGGCATAAAGTAAGCTCCTAAATGAAATCGACTGTGCATCTAAAAAAATATGCATAGCTAGAATGGTTATTCTAATAGCTTATACTTGTTTTAGTTTCTAGCAAAATCTGGGCCAGATATAAAAAAGAATATACTTATATTGCAATATATTCTTAAATAAAGAATTATGAATAATATTGAATGAGATCATGCTTTTGATAATTCGGAAAAATCCCCGAACCTTCAGGGATTTTTCCGAATATGGTGTGGCTGGTCTGGCATGAAGATTACAAATCTAAGCTGATTTTTAGTGCTGTATTGATTGGCAAAATTCATTTTTGGCTACTTTCTCGTTTTTTTTGTTATAACGGAAAGGAGTTATTTTACCATCATTTTTTATAAAAACAAGGAAAAATGAATAGTAGAAGATGTAAAAGCAAGAAGCGCAAATAATTTTTTTTCATCTAAAGCTGCTTTAAAAAATATAGTCAAAAGATGTCAAACTAGTTGAAATTTTATTTTCTTGGTTACCCAAGTACATCACACGGAGATGGCCCAAGCCGGGCAA
>JABWCH010000066.1 GCA_013359215.1 Candidatus Brocadiia bacterium
TTTTTTACTTTCTCCACTAAAATGAACCACCTCATCATTACCGATATAGATTCCCATGTGATTGTAAAATAAACCCCAAAAACCATTTACTGGCCTTTTAATGATACTACCAGGAACAAAGCCCATCTCTATCTCCTATATTGAAAAACGGTACTGGATACTATTATAGAAAAAAAGCAAGGGATTCCAAACAATTTTTTTGCTAATATTCTTGGCACTACATTACATGACAAAATGATTCGCCAGGTGCCTATATCTTATTCCCATACAAATCCTGCTTGATGATTTCCCCTAATGTATCTACATCAATCCTACTTTTAGGAACATACTGGTGTGCCTTGTTGCCGTTCAAGATATATTCGGCATATATGCCTTGTTCATCCGTGACCTTGTGCCAGCAGCCTGGAAGACATGGGCTATCTACATCGCCCTCTGCCTGTTGCAGTCTGTCCACAATTCGTTTCCACCTTTCGTAAGGAAAACCATGGCCTTTAAAAATGGCGTGTGTTCCATGCTGTTTGTTGGCAATAAGGAAAAGGCCGACACCATTGTTCTGGTTTTTCAAAAAATTCAGCAGTGCCTTGTTGGGTGCAATAATATTTGTGTTAGGCTCCAGGGAGAGTAGCCAAATATTTTTCATTCCTTGTCTCGAACCTGTTGGCATTTGCTGAAAAAAACATCGGAAGGAAAGCCTGCCAATGGATGTATGTTCATCGAAATCGTGAGTTTCCTGGACAATATGATGATCCAATTCCAGTTTGATTCTTTCAAAGGAAAGCTGAGTAAGGACTTTCGCTTCCCAAATATGAGTCATGATAATTTGCCCAAGGATTGGCCCCCAACACTCTACTACAGCCAGGGCGATTTTGTCTATTGTCATTCTTTGGGGTATCTTACGATTTTGCTTATCTAATACAAAATCCTTATTCTGGCTATCGCCCGACGCGTTTTTTTGCTTTAAAAATGCTCCTGATATGGAAGAAGTAAATTTTCTAATGTCCTTCATTACAGAAGGGAATAAAGGGTCAAACCGAAGCAATGTATGTTGACAATAATGCTCCAGAGAGTCTGCCATAGCCTTTTGCAATGACTTTGTATCTTTATAGTCACGATTGTTTTGAAGGCTATAAACCATAGCAGTGATGATAGCTTCCATGATTGCTTGCTTCCATGAAGGGTCTAGCGAATTCTTTACATCGTCTTTCGGAGTATTGCCACGAACCAGGAGAAATTCGGCATCGTGCCATTCTTTGATAAGATTTCCTAAATGCAAAGGATGTGCGCCCGCGTTAGCATCAATGTGGTCAATTTCGCCAAAAAGCTTTTGGAGTCCTGGCGGCAGGCTGAAAAGGCCATTGGAAAAGAGAGATTTTACGACTATGTCGCTGCAAGAGCTATACTTTCTTTTTTGGTTGTTCAATCTATGCTCATCATAAACCAGGAGAGGCTTTGCTCCGCCTGTACGGGTAGCCCCAAAGCCAAACAAGGCAGATGTAGGCCAGATTTGCTGGGCCAGAGTATCGCTGTTGTAAGAATATAAAACTTCTTCTTCCATTGGTAAGCTATGGAACTCTTTCTGCAACGCTGCTTTGAATAGCAAGATAGCAAAATATTCATCCAGATGAGGATTGGCATGGGTTATAATTCGTTTCACCTGGTTTATCGCTTTGGGAATTCGCAAATTTTTAGGCATAAGGCTGGCAATATATTCTAAAGATTTAGACGACAATGCAGATAAAAAGCCTCCTGCGGAAAAAATTTCGTTTTTCGTGATTTTAAGCATACATTTCTCCTTTTAGGTTTTGGGATTCAATACGACGTAAGAAAATCGCCGTTCTATCATCGTGTATTTTTCTTAAAGCTTCCCGCTTTTGTAATGGTATAAAAATTCTTTTTCTGAACTCCAAAAACATAGCAGGATCGTATCCAGGAGTAAACATGCGGTTGCTATTAGAAAAGAAAGTAGCTAAAGGCTCTCCTGGCAAGGAAAGAAAATCCTGGAAACCATCCGTGGCAATCATAAGGCTTTCGAGACTGCATGTTTCACCGAATGATCGCACCTTAAAAAGAGTATCGAGAGCATCTTTTCTAGCAAAAGTCTCCCCAATTTTCTGAACAGGATATATCCCTTCTTCTTCCTCTAAGTTTTCTATCCTGCCATTGATCGCTATTATGCCATCGCCGACTGTAAACAATAGGTAGTGTTCTTTGGTTACGATAAAACAAAGCAACGTGCTGCTCAAGAGATTGCTATAAATATATTGAAAATCCTCCTTATAGGAAAAAATTCCATTATATACATTTTTTAGCCCGCCCAGGAAGCTTTTAGCTAAAGCATAGAGAAAGGCATTTGTGTCTTTCAGATCATACTTTCTCAAAATATTTCTAATGCAATTTCTGGCAATCAGACAGCTTAGATTAGCACCAATTTCATTGATAGAAACGTGGTTGTCGCTACAAGATGGGCTACTACATCCATCCGCTATTATGGCAAGAATTGCTTTATTATCCACGTCAAGGATCATGGCATCCTGGTTGTTCTTGGATTCAAGTTGCTCGCAAGTCTGGCTAATGCCTCCCATGGTAAAAGGCAAATCGGTCTTCTGCGCTCTTAGAAAAGTAAAATTTTTATAAAAATTGTTGCCCATTTTTATTGCTCTCCTAGAAGGAGCTTTTGGTAGGAAATCCCAAAATTTTCCACAAACTTTTGAAATGCTTCTGGGTCTTGGTATCGGGAACTTCCTTTTAGCTTCAATGCCTGAATAGAGGACAATTCCTGATAGATCGTATCCCATTCCCCTTTAGAAAAAAAATTGCCTGGAAACAAAGGCGTTTCTGCCTTTTTTTGTTCTGTCCATCCGTCCTTGATCATATCCATAATTGTCCGCACACTGCTGTTTGCATTATAAAAACTATAGCCTGGATTCCTTACATCTGATTTGGGCAAACGAGTCAGCAGATTGCATCTTTTTTCTTTGATGAAGACATCATATAAATATTGGTATAAACGCCCATCCAGTGTTTTGAGCAAATCAAGGCGTTTTAAAATCAGTGCATTCGTCGGGTCTTCCAGAATCTTGATCCCCTTATCCGCAAGATAGGATTGCTTGTGGTGTTCGCCAAGTAAACTAATCGCCTGCCTTTTATTTTCAACGGTTCCGAGGTTAGGCGAACATCGTAGATAGAAAGGATTGGCTCCAACAAAAATCTCATAAGCAAGAACTGCCATGCCAAACTGGTCCCCGCTAGAGGTATATTTCAAAAGGCCATCTACCGTTTTCCCCTGCGCCTCGACTTGAGGATCAAGGTAGTCTTCAGAAAATGCCAGGCATCCATATTTTTCGATATGCACAGTATCCAAATCTATAAACAAAGGATTTTTTGTAGCGAAATTGTATAAAATATTGGAAGGATTTATGTCCCCTAAAATAATGTGGGTTTGATGAAAAACTTCCAGCGATTGGAAAAGCCTGTATACCAGATCCAATGCCCTGCTATTGTCAAGTTGCTGGTTTTGCATTTTTTTATACTGGTTCTGTCCCAAATCAAAACATATCTCCGTGAGATGAGGGAACTTTCCCAAATATTGCATGGCAAAACCAACCAGTTCGTTTGTATCCACATTCGCTGCGCTTTCGCGAGGGAAGGCGAACGAATCTTCCTTAAATAGCCCTTTATAGAAATCATATTTGGCGCATAGAGCCAGTATCTTTTCCTGCCTTTCTCGTGTAATCTGGTCTGAATAATAGACCTTAGCCACAGATTTATTGTCTATTGGATAGATTTCTCCTTCTCCACCTTGTGCCATGGGTGTCACCTTATCCAAATCAAGAGAACAATGGGATTGTTTCGTTATGATTTTCATAAATTACCCTTTATAATGATTGGTTACGCTTTGGGATGCCAGCACAAAAGCTCTCCGTATCTCTCGTGGACTATCTTTGGAACAAGATATAGCCTGATCAAAAGCAAGCTCTTGCTGGATGTGCTTTAACTTTGCCATATCCAATTGCTGGTTCACCAATCCTATAACAACAGAGCTTCTTAGAATCTTCTTATTACGAAGTTGCCCAATGAAATTTTGTATTGTGGCTGTCTTCACTCCTCCCTCTGTATCCTCACCATCTGTAATCAAAGCCAGGGTGAACTGAGGAGACAAGCCCAATTCCTCACATTGATCCATGATGACGCTGATGTCTTGCAGCAAAGAATAGATTGTTTTGTACAAAGCCGTTGACCCATCAGGAGAATAGCGTGACTCATTCAAGAGAATTACCCCATCTTGTTCAGGTATATTTCCCAATCTCATAAAAGAGTGCAAGGGAGCAAAAGTATTGTTAAAAAGATACTGTGCTACAAACAAAGCCCCATGTTTGCATTTTGCACTATCTCGTAGCATATTTAGCATGATTGGCTGGCTTTCAATCACCGCTTTCTGGCATACGTGCATAGAACCCGAAGCATCTATCAGAAAGCAACAAAAGACAGGATCATGATAAAGATTTTGCAGATCAGGCATTTCCACTTCCCTGTTTTCATTCTTTCTCCCCAAAGATTCTGCTGTGTTGGCATCAATACGCCCCGATCTTTCCAGATTGTTCAAAGATTGGTTCACTCTTCTCTTTTTCGACATGATTATGTCCTTTCTGTGATTAAAATTTTTTCCCATATACTGACTCATCGAGCTACACAATTGTGGTAAAACTAGCTCAAGATGCTTCTGAATCCCAGGATTTTGCCTGATAGCATGTCTGGATTCTTTCCAGGATTTCAATTTTTGTAAATCCTTCAAATTTTCTAGTTCTATCAAAAGATCGTTCGTGATCTTTTTATACTGCTCCAGCATACATGCCATATCCGCTATTTTTTTCTCTTTTTCCGACCCTTCGCAATTGTCCAGGCTCCCCAAAATCCATTTCAATGGTTTAAGGTACGGAAACCTATCTACAGCAATATCCAATATAAGCTTGATGGTATGGCTGTGTTCTTGATACCATTGCAATATAGGATTCATGTTTCATCCTTTGCTTTTTGAATTTTTTTTGCAACTGCCATCTATACCAGGGGAAAGCAAATGACTATTGCCATGCTTCCCCTGATAGCCCCATGCGAACATCTCAATTCGTATTCTTTTCTGCATCCTCTTCTCTTTGAATGGCTTTGTATGCTTTATAAGCCCCGTAAGTCGCCAGAGTCGCTGCTGCAATAATTCCCCCCACAGGTAAGGTTACAATCGTAGTAACCGTTGTCGTAAATCCCAACCATCCTGCAATTCCAGCACAAGGAACAGTGGCGGTACTTGTAGCAACAACAATACTTCCTAAAGACGATCCAGCCGTAGCAATAGCACCAGCAATAATTTCTTCTGCTGCCATAGGTAAACTCCTTTCAATATGAAAAATGTCATACCAACGAAGAAACAGTTGTAACAATAGTAGCTATAGTGACTTTTCCTAATGCTCCACTTCCTAAAGAAATATCTGTCTCTATAATTTTTATTTTTCCTAATGCTCCACTTCCTAAAGAAATATCTGTCTCTATAATTTTTTCGATGGACGTTTTATATTTCCTTAATATTTTTCAAAGCTCGTCTATAGCAACTCGTTTATACACTCATCCTTTATATGCTACATCATGCGTAGCTTTGCTATTTTTTCCAATTTTTTCTAGGAACACTGCATAAATAACTTCCTAAACCTTTACAAATGCAGTATAATTGAGATATGTAATGTAGAAACTTTTTTATGTAAAACAAATTTGATTCAAATTCAAAAAATTTTGGTAGAAACAATGAGAGATTTAGCCACAGCACAAGAACAGATAGCTATAACTCTGAGAGAGTTAGTGAAGAAAGTATAAAGAAAACGGAGCTTTTACTGGTGCTTATAAAGATAAAGATGGTTTGCTCAAGGTATCAGAACATGGAACTCTTTTTTTAGACGAAATTTCCGAGCTAGATTTGCGAACTCAGGCAATTTTACTTAAAGCACTGGAAGAAAAAAAATTTTTCAAGGTAGGTGGAGTAGAGGAAGAAACCTCTGATTTCCGTCTTATTTGCGCCAGCAACAAAAACTTAGAAATGCTTGTTTCCAAAGGAAAATTTAGAGAAGACTTGTTGACTCGCATACGAAAATGGACATACCGTATGCCTGGACTTAAAGAACGAAAAGAGGATATAGACGATAACGTAAAATATGAATTAGAAGAATGGTTTAAAAATAAAGACAAGGAAAGCCGAAGCAGGGTTGATTTCCATCCAGATGCTTTAAAACACTATTTAGAATTTTCTTTTTCTCCTCAAGCAGAATGGAAAGGAAACTTTCGTGATCTTAATCAATCCATAACAAGAATGGCAACCCTTGCCAGTATACAAGGTAAGCATTATATAAATGAACAACTTGTCCGACAAGAGATCCAAAATTTGAAAGAATGCTGGAAAAACCAGTCTTTTTCTGAGCCATCTTGCAAGCCTAAGATGCCTGAAACAACAGACGAAAGTTTAGCCGAATCTTTAATCCAAAGATTTTCTCAAGGCACAAGATGCCTGGTGGATGAAATAGAAAAATTTCTTCAAGGCTATATCTTACAAAAATATGCTACCAAAAAGAAAGCAGGAGAGATTCTCTATCAAATTCCAGGAAAAAAACTTAGCAATCCCTCTTCTAAATTTAGCCAGAAACAATGGGAAGAGAATGAAACAAAATGAAGCAGCTTTTTATAGATTCTCTCCAAAAGGATGACAAATCACTATTTCATTGGTTTGAAAATTTCTGATAGCTATAGCTTGCTCATCCTGGGATACATCGACAACCCTAGAGACACCAAAATACTTTGAGTCTTCCATAAAAGAAACTAGCTTTATGACATCATGACAATTGTTTTCTTGAATTTTGCATAATCCTATAAAAAATTCTTTTGACTCTCCTCTCTCTTGAAAAAAATTTCCCAGGACTACAGGGCAATCTTTGCGAAACACATAATAGATTCTGTCTATTCCTAAGTTTTCAAATAGATTGGTGATAGAAAAATTTGTTTCTTTTTCCAGATCAAATATCCGCAATACTTTTTTTTCTTCAGCAATGACTAAAATTTTGCCATCTTTTGACATGACTGCATTGCTCCAGGCCCAAGAAAACGATTTATAACTAAATTGGATAATCTTTTTATGTTTTTTGCAATCAATTATAGTAACAGTTATAATATCATTACTATTTTTTTCGAAGATACGTTTTACCTGAACCACCATTAAATAAGTTTGATCTTCACTCATTTGATAATCCAAAAGGCTACCTTGCAATATTTCTAATGTATACTTTGTGAATTGTTCTATTTTATTTTCATGGAAATTTTTTAAGTGGATTGTGTACTGAGTAAGAGATTTATCGAACTGTCTACGAAACAATAGAGAAAAATATAATATAGTAACATTTATAACAAAAAGAATGATCTGTATGGCAAATCTTAGCAATTTTTGTTCAATAAAAAAGAGATAATCATATCCCAAAATTTTGCATATGAATGGGATTAATGATACTAATGCAAATATCATAAGATACATTGAGCAGGTTGTTGATATCCTAAATCGAAATTGTTCTAAAAAAATATAAAATAAACCATTCGACATGTAAAAATCATGTCTTGTCCCTTCTTTTATTTCTCGATGAAATTTACCATCTATACCATTATAATAGAGATAGTTTATCAAATGTTGCTCTACTGAATGAGATGCCCATACAATAATCGCCGATTTTTTTTCATCATAGAATATTTTATGGGGAGTGCCTTCGAATTCACTCCCAAATTTAATATTTTTCTTCTTTTGAGTACTATGGCAATCATAGATGCTCATTCCTTTTTCATTTCCCAAAAGAACAGCAATAGATCGGCTATCTCCACAAAAGACCATATCCCAGAAATCACCTGGAATAAAAGAGAAAGAAATCTTTTTTTGGCCAGGATCTACGATTTCTGGCATATCAGGCATTTCCAAAAGCTGCGTTTGGACAAGGGATAGATATTTTGCTATGGATGGATTATTTTCTTGGGGCTTCCATTCTTTGTAGAGTATCTCCCAAAATCTTTCGGGGGCTTTGCTCATTTGCTCTGCATTATGGATCATTGCCAGAGCAAAGATTTGAAGATTCTGAAAGCCAGGAGTGTTTTCTGGGCATACATTAATCGCCAGGCATATATCTTTTATCAATTGGTACGTTTTTTTTAACTGTACCCATTGGAAAGCCCAAAAAAGGTTGGTTAAAAAATCAATCAAGCGATCATATTGGCGAGATTTAGAGAGATTCAAAGTAATATTGGAACTTTCTTGTTTTTCTTTCGAGGAAAGTAGCCATTCTGCTATTTTACCATGAAGCTTTTGTATTTCGCCTTCTCCTATTGCTTGCCATATATATTCATAGAATGTTTGATGACACAGTAAAAATTCTTCATTGTTTTTTTCCACAAGATAGTTGTAAAAACCAAGAAGTGCATCTCGTATTTCTTCCAGGCTTGCTATAATTTCATTACACTCTAAAATTTTTTGCAATTCCCTGATTCCTAAAGGGATATAGCTTACTGCCAGAAAGTGAAGTATTTGTTTCCGCAAAGTTTTTTCTTTTTCTGAAAGCTGTTTAGCATGTTTTCCTGTTGCATGTTCATACCAATAAGCATGAATTGATTTTGACTCCTTTTTAAAAGTATTTACAAGCTCGGATACACTTCTTCTCCCTTCCTCAGATATACAATCGAAATCTTGGATAATATTCAGGGTAGTTACGATTCCTAAAGGAAAATCTTTTTGCCTGAAGAGTTCTTGCTTCAATCCAGACTCTTTTAATACCTGCTGCTGTTCCAAAGACAGCTTTTGAGCAAGCAGATTTTCAATATCTTTATTCTCTAATGGTTTCCATTCAGGGAATGTTTTATATATTTTTACTCTATCTCTTAAACATATTTTTATTTGGGAATCATTCCGTGAGGTTAGCAAGAAGCTAACATGCTCTGGGATGCTAGCGGGGAGCCATTTCAAATTTTTGAATCCATCTTCTAGTTCATCCAACCCATCTAAAAACACAAAAATTTTGGAATATTTTTTTACCAACTTTTGCAATGTTTTGGTAAAGATTTCTGATAGTCCATTTGCATCAGCCTGAGGGACATAGAGTTTTTCATGGCACAGAGCTTGTCCCTGCTTTATTAGATAGGGCAGAAAGCTCAAGGGGGATGTCAGGGATTTTATCATGTGGCATAAAACAGCTTGCTTTTCTTTTCGTAAGATGCTGGTTATTTTTGTAACCATAGCAGATTTGCCAGTGCCAGGAGAAGCAAAGAAAACTACATAACCATCCTGTTTCTCTAGCATACTTCTCCATTTTTTGATTGTATTTTCTCGGCCTATGAACCAATCCAGGTGTTGCTTTTGTTCCATTTCTATCATTTCAAAAGGATTTTCTTCTTCTTCCTGGATATGCTTTTCTTCTAATCCATGCAAAGATGCTAAAATTTGTTGCATTGCTTTGTTTTCTGTTTCTTCCGAATGCAATGTCATAGTTTCTTCACTGCGGGCCAAATTGGATTCATAAGCCTGATATTTTAAAGATTTTACAGTACGCTGTAGTTTATTGCTCCAAACAATATTGGATACACAATACGTTCCCTGGGAATTCTTTCTCACCCAGTAATGCCAAAGCCATAAAGGATACAGAGGAATCCAATCGTAATTTATTTCATGATAGGCCAATATAGCCCTATCTTTTGGCAATTCCTCCATCTTATTCCCTATAGTTAAGGGTTGGGTCAACACCAGGTTTCTAAAAAAATGGATACCTACGTATTTGTCTGCTATGATCAGATATTCATGATCATATTGCACTGGCACAAGTAAGGATATGTTCTTAAGACAAGAACATGCAAAAAGCAATTCCTGAAGATTTTGAATATAAAGATCAAGATTATTGGCATAATGAGAATCTTCTCTACAATAAGCATGAGCGAGCTTTTGGTTACGAAGCATGACAAAACTGCGCAATCTACTTTGGCTACTCGATTCATTCAAGAAATCAATCAGTTCAGGAAAACTATCTTTTTTATTCGCCAACCTTTGAGCAGTTCCAATAGCAATCTCAACCCATGTTCCAAAACTAAGGGCACCATGGGAAACAAAGGATGTCAATAGCTGGCTATCCCAATCAGGATCCCTTTGCTGTAGAGAAAAATAAATTCCTAAAGCTATGGCAGCAAGGCAATGGGAAAGAGCTTCCGATGTGTCTATCATTGCATTGAACCTCTCTGTCTCATTTCCATAGTCATTCACCAAACGATGATAAGCGTATGCTATAGGGCGAGGATAAAATTCAATAATATCTCTACGGAGTTTAGGCTCATCCAAAGTATCTAAAACAGGCTTCTGATAGATTCTTTGCCATAATTTCCCAATTGCATAGGAAATTTGCTTTTTTCTCCTTTTTTCTGGAATATCTTGCCAAAATTCTGATAAAAATATACAAAATTCTTTTTTGATATTTTCAATCTCATCCCCTTTCGCCATTTGAATTTTTTTTAGCCAATGCAGCATTTCATCGCCAAAGAGAAAACTATCTAAGCTACTGAAATTATCATCGTTAAAGTTTTTTTCTATCTTGGAGTCCATAGATTGTTTTTTCCTATCTATAAATATATAGAGCGGATTGAATAGCATGGATTGGCATAAGCCTTGAGTTGTCCGATAACCGTTTGGAAATTTATATGAGTCTTGTTCATGTTATTTATCCTTTTTGGTTTGCAGTTGCATACAGCATCTATTTTATCAAAAAACCATTTCAAGAGAAAAATATTTCCAATTTTTCCCAAAAAATCATCTGCTCCCTTTATGCCAAAAAGAAAGCAGGAAAGCTTCTCTACATAAGATATACACTAGGCAACTTTTCTAGCCCAGGAAAAGAATTTCTTTCTGGTTGACAAAAAAAGAGCGTCGTTTTAGAATGGCTGAATAGCATCTACTATAATATCAAGATGTAAGAGCAAAAGTTTACCAAGAAGGAGATGTATCGTGGATACGATTCCAAAATGTTTCTGGAAAAGTTTGGTACCTATGTGGATAAAAATAGCTCTAGGCGATGCAAACAAAGCAGAACTAGCTTCAGTTTTGAAAAATCTCAAAGAGCAAGGCTGGCAAGGAGGAGAACTAGAGAATTGGAAACCCAAAAAAAGCGATGCTGATCTTTTAAAAGATGCTCAAAAATACATAGGATATATTATAAATCCTGGTATGCCTGAGGATAAGCGTTCTCAATATCAAAAGAAACTGTCAGGAATACTCTCCCAGATCAAACAGCATGGAAGGGAAATATTGAAGATAGCAGAGGAATATATCTCTTTATGCAAGCAGGAAAATTCTTTCTCTTTATCCAAAAAGATCAAAGATGCGAATTGTTCTCATATCCAAAAAAATCTTCCCAAAAACACACTTCATTCTCGTGCTAAGAGCATCTATTCAGTATCAGATTTTCCAGTAATGCCTTCTCGCCTTTCCCATTTTTCTTGTAAAAGCGGGGTTTTAAATATTTATATTGATGAAGTAGAAGTAGGAACAAAGGATGGTGCTATAGCAGGTATAGTATGGGATGGAAACACTCCTTGCAAAAGTATACTTCCTATCATTGCCACTCATTCCAAAAATGAAGAGTATTTACCTACATTACTTGCATGCGATAAGGCGTTTCCTTTTATCATGCCGTTACAGCATCCGCAAGGGAATGTGTATCCTTATAAAGAAATTTTAGTATACTCTCTCCAAATTCTTCTAGGCTGGCTTATTTCTCCTAGAAAGACAACAACTCCTGTAAATGTATATTTAGAGCTTTATGGACAATATCAGCCAGGAAAAGAATGGACGCAATATATACAAGGAAGGTTCGATGAAGCAAGCGCATGCTTTCCTAATCGGTTTGCCGATTGGGAAATTAACACCATAGAATGGAAAGAAAAAGACTATGGTTACATTGCCTGGGGCGATCTCTTGGGTTACTGGTATCTTGCGGAATCCAGAGGCGAACGGTTTGGAGAGATACATCATTCCCAATTGCCAGGCTTTATTCCTATCAAAACCGAGGTACTAGGCATACTCAAACGATTGGAATTTATGGAACAAACTGGGGGAGTGCAAGAAATTTTAGACTTGGCAGTAGAAATTCATGGAACAAAGCTCTGGGAGAGCATCTTGAAAGATATAAAAATTCGCATGGAGCAATTGCCTGAGCTTCAGGATTGTATTATCCAGGAAATGGACGCACGATACCAGGTTAAGGAAAGAAATCTGGGAAATCTGCAGAAGATGATGAATGCCTTAAAAATTGTATTGCCGCAAGACAAAGCCAACATGCCTCTCAGAACGCAGCTTTTTTGTCTTGCTGTGGACTTACAGGAAGCAAACCACAATGGCGATCCTCTTTCTATACACCAGGCACTCTTGTCCTATGAAGAGGCACGGCAAAAGGGGCTGGACTGCGACAGAGAGCTTGTAGGTTATGTGGATGCCAATCTTGCTGTACACTACACGGATCTCTTTGATTTTCCCAAAGCAAAGGCTACCATAGAACGCATAGCTTTTGATCCTTATTTTGAAGGCATGAGCAACGAGACACAGGCTCGAAACTGGAGTAGCCTGGGCCAGCAGTATTCTATAGAAAAGCAGTATGAAAAAGCGGAGGAAGCCTTCCAGAAAGCAATCCATTTGTATCAAACAGCTCCTGGCCTTTCCCTCTCAGAGCAAAAAAACGAAATAGACCAGACATCCGTTTACCGTGCTATTAATGCAATGGATAGCAAATCCCCTGATGCCCTCGTCTTGCTTCAAGATGTTTTGGGGGATATTCCCACAGCAGCCCAAACCCTTTCCACTTCCATTCAAAAAGCTTATCACCATCATCTTTTGCTGAGGGCTTTATGGCATCTCCCCCAGGAATTAAAGCTCAAAGAGGCGGAAACCGTCTATTTCCAAAATATATCCCACTGGCAAACACAACCCTATCATCCCTGGCCCCTGATAGAAATGTACCGAGCCTTGCTTCTCTGGAAAAACAACCAAACGGCTGCCTCTCAAAAACGTTTCCAATCTGCCCTTGCTATAGCAACAGCACCTCAGCATGGAGCAATTCTGCGCCTTATAGCATCCATGATCGCCACAACTGCTTTCTGCTGCCATCATGAAGAAACCTATAGAAAATCCGCATATCAATATCTGGAAAAACTCCCTTCCATCTTACCAAGCGCAAAGGAAACCATAGATTCGCTTTGGCAAATTTTGCAAACTCCAGAAAGAGCAAGGCCAGAGGAAGCCTTGAAGACAATGCCTTTTAATTATAGGTAGAGAAAAGCACTGTCCTTTATCACATCCTTTGCTGCTTTCACATGGGAATTCTAATGTGGCATTGTCAAATTATTGCACTTTTTCAAAAAAACAGCCTGCAATCTGCTAAGAATATGCTCTAATACAAATAGCAGATTTATTTATTTTTCTTTATAACTATATTTTAATATAATACTTAAATAATTATCAGATAGTTATCATTGTGCCTAATTTAGTTATCAGACAGTTATCATTTTAGCAGAAAAAGCATGGGAGATTTTTGTGTGTTACTAAGCCAAAATGTTTGGAAAATTTATGGACTTAAAGGCAATCCCTTTGATGTACGTGCACTTTCTTTAGTTTCAGAAACATTATTACCCATCTCCAAAGCCTTTGTAGGAAGAAGCCACGAAAGTAAAGAATCACAGATAATAACCAATTTATTGCGCAATCCAGGTGGAGCTTGTGTTGCGATTGAGGGTGATATTGGCGTTGGCAAGACTACATTTGTCAATTATCATCGCTTTTTGTGGGAAAATGAAGCCCTGGATAAACTTTTTACCCCAATTCAAGAAATCGGACTTGCCTTTCATGGCAATATTAAAAATTTTATGATGAATATATTGGATAGCCTTATCTGCAAAATCATGGTACTCTCAGATGCAGATGCCATTATGAAGAAAGTTCCTCTTTTTCAAGAAATTCTTATTTTGAGCAAGGTTTATTTTAAAAAAAATTTACAAATAGAAGGTGGAGCTTTCGGATTTAATTTTGGTGTTGTGAAAAATGAGTTTATCAGCGTGCCAGAAGTCTCAGAAAACCAACTTTTATGGTATTTCCAGCAGATGGTACAAGAAATCAAAAAATTGGGATATGCAGGAATTTTTTTACATTTCGATAATTTGGAAGTTGTTGCCAGGCAGGAGACTACTCGCTTGCGTCTTTTCTTTGAACAAATCAGAGATATTTTGCAGACTCCTGATGTTTATTTCATTTTTGTAAGCTACCGAGGTTTTTTCAGTGAAATCATCACCCCCCTGGAACGAGTGCGTAGTATATTTTTTGGCTACCCTATTTACATTTCCCCGTTAAAACAAGAAGAAGTTATAGAAGCAATAGAAAAACGCTATTCTTTGCTTTCTAACGGAAGTTTTTTTTGTAAACCTATAGAGGATGCATTCATTATTTATTTGTATAAACTTTTTAAAGGAAAAATTCGTTTTATTATGGATTCTATAAACACATTGGTTCCGAATCTGGTTTTAACAAAGCCAATTACCTTAACATGCAAGGACGCTTGTCAATACTTATTGAAAATGACAAAAGAACGCCTAAATTCTATTACTCAAAAAGAGCGTGAAATACTGGAATTTGCTGCTCATCAGGAAACATTTACCAACCAAAAAATTTGCCAAACATTTCACATGCCAGCTAGCAATGTTACTCGCACCTTACAAAGTTTGCAGCAAGGCAATCTGATTTATCCCAACCACCAGGCAGGAAAATACATCTACTATTGTATTAGTGAAGAACTAAGGATCATTCAAGAAAACACGCTTTCCCAACCTGAGTCCTTCCCTTACCCAAAAAGCAATCTATCCATTCATGATAAGGCTATACAATTCTTGCAGTCTTTTTCTCAAAAAGAATTCACTGCTCAAGAATATCAAAAAGCAGCAGGCATAGCAGCCAGCACAGCGCGTCTTTATTTGAATCGTTTTTTAAAACAAGGAATAATTTGTCGCAAAGGCAAAGGCCGTGCGACTCGTTATCAAAACTCGCCTCTTGGCATGGAAAATTTATAACTTTATGAAAAAAATACTTTTTAGCTTATTCATGATGGTATATCTTGTCTTTAGTTTGGGAGAGATAAAAGAGAGAGGAAAGGAAGAGATATACCAGATACAGGATGGTTATTCTTTTAAACTATACGCCGAAAGCCAGCAAAGAGATACCTGGACAAAGATTGTTGCTGTCCAAAGAAAGAATGCCTTGCCTTTTTTGCTTTACTATGATAGCAAGGCTGGAGAATTGCTGGTGAAAGAGGATTGTAAATCCAGGAAAGAAGAGTCTGTTTTCCCCTCTCGCAATACATGGAAAGATATCCTTGCGCTGGATATAGATGGGGATGGAAACGAAGAACTCCTTTTTTATGATCCTTCTGGAGGCGATAAGGCAGGATATGCAGAGCTATATTCTGTTGTAGAAGGCTTTTCCAAAAGAAAGCTTCTTGGCCAATGGTATAACTGGAACAACCGATGGAAAACCTTTACCATTATAGATTGTGGACTGGATCAAAAAAAGGAGCTTTTGCGATATGATGACCAGGAATCCCAGGCAGACATTGTCCGATTTTTGCCTTGCGAGAAGGAAGGCTATAATGCGAAAATTCTGAATACCTTCTCAGGTTGGAGAGGAACATGGAAGTCCATAATTTCCGTATCTCTTGGATATAGAGAAGGCATTCTTTTGTACGATCCTTATGTTGGGGAATGGGAGCTTTTAGCCATCCAGGATTCTGAGCAGGAACCTTTTGTAAGCATATCAACTTTCAAAACCAGAAAGGGCTGGAAAGAAATCGTATCTGGCAACTTTGGGGCTGGTAATATTCTTTTGTATGACGCTATATCAGGGGAAGCGGAAATCTATGCTCTGGAAGGAAAAGAGCTTTTCCTAAAGAAAAAAATTTCCACAAAAAAAACTTGGAAAAGCATAGTGCCCTATACCATGGGAGAACAGGATGCTCTGCTGTTTTACGAGAGCGCAAACTATAGCGATATATGTCTTCCTACTTACGATGGAACCAACCAGGCTTTGCATCCTGATGTTTTCCTGGATAAAGATGGCTATTATAAAATGGTTTTTACTCCTTATCCTTACTGCAATGATCTTTTGGAAAACCCAAGTGTCTTGCGAAGCAAAGATGGCTTTGTTTTTGAACCTATCCCTGTAAAGCAGAACCTCGCTCCTCTCATGGATACACCCTCTTTAGAAGGAACCCCTTACACCTATTCCTACAACAATGATCCTGATTTTTTTCGCTACGAAGATAAATATTATATGGTTTACAATGAAACCAAAACCAGCGAAACTGCTATGCTACAGAAAGTCTACCTCATGGTCTATGATCTGGAGTGGAAACAGATTCATAGCTGGGTTCTCCAGGAGCAAAAGAGCTTTGATGTAGCCTGGTTTTCTCCTTCTTTTGTTCTTTTGGACAAAGAAGTCATGCTTTTCTATGTCAGAAAAAGCAACGATGCCTGTGTTCATGGTATTTTTTTTAGAAAATCCTCTATCCAAGATATCCAAAACATAGCACAAAAAGAAGAACATGCTGTTCTCTTGAAGAAAGAAGCTCCCTTTAGTTCCTGGCACATCAATGCATTGCATAATCCCTTCAACCAAAAAATATATCTTCTGATTGCAGGGAAATTCCAGGGCGCAAACCCAGGCGATTATTTTCCCTCTCTCTCGAATTTCGACCTCTTTATGGCCAGAAGCAATGAGAATGATTATACCACCTTTGATCTGAATCCGACTCCTGTGCTTCGACGCTTTGTTTTTCCCTGCACCAATGTGTATAGGCCAGCTTTTCTGTTTACAAGCCAGGATAGAATTACCTTATGGTGTTCTTTTATGCGAAGCAGGGAAACAGGAATCGCCCTTTTCCAGGAAATCCCTATAGATTAGACCAATCATTTTCAATGGAGGGCGAGGCTACTGCCGAGCTTCTTTTGATGCATAGACAGGTGTATGACTCCAAAGAAGCTCGGCAGGAGCCTCGCCCTCCATTGCCTTTTCGGACAAAAAAGCTATGCATCAAAAGAAGCTCGGCAAGAGCCTCGCCCCCCATTGCATGATTTTTTGGGTAGGTCGGTAATCAGCAAGTTTTTCTGAACATGCATAAAAAATTACTACAAAAGGGGAGACAAGTAAAGAAGTGGCTTTGATAGAAATCGATTTCCGCTCATCTATTCCAAAACCACAAGCGTAACATTTTCGTTGGTCTGTTCTTCCTCAATGATTTTCTGGATCACATTCCAATCGCCACCAGCCAGACCAGCACCGATTTTGGGAAGTCCGATTCGCTTGCCCGTGTATCTTTGTTTGATCCACCTCATGCACTTGCGAACAGCGTCATAGTCCACTTTAGGGCCTTTGCCTTTCCAATGGTATTGGGTGTAGGCGTTGACAATATCGCAAGTCCCTCTGGCCACACGGATCGTGGCAAAAGAACAGGTTCCTATCTTCTCTTTTGCGCCCTTTTCGGTTGCACAGTCTGCCTTATAAGCCTCTGGAAAAGAAGCTTTGATGGCTTTGGCAATGCCAGCCCCCATTTCACAGAAACAATTGCAGCCATGTGCGATAATATCGAACTGGCCCTCTTTGGCCAGTTTTAGCAAATCTCCCTGGATCGTCTTCATTATTTTTTACCCCTTTCGAGATACTCGCGGACATCCTTACGAGTATTGTAGATAACTTCGGGGTTAACCTCAAAATAGTGATGCGACAGTATATCTCGCATTGCCATTGCCTTTTTCCACTCGATTTCCGAATGTTGGAGAAAGAGTCTGTTTCCACCAATACTCTCTAGTTTTTTCAGCCCTTCTCCTACTGCGATGAGCTGCATACAAATAGCATCGAGTTTTTCTCTGCCTTCTTCTGATGCAACGAATTCAGAAAAGCCAGATATTTTACTGAATCGCCATTCAATGCGCTCCAAAGCCTGGAGTATCTGTTTTAGAAGACTTATCATCAATTCATCAGACATAGATCGCCTCTTTTTCAATTCTATCTTTGAGATAAGGATTTATATGCGGGGATAGCACAATCACATCCACTTTTTTCCCCAGATGTTCCTGAAATATTTCGCGGATATCCACTAAATCAAAAAGATCTATACCTTGAAAATCCGCCGCAATATCTACATCGCTCTGTTCTGTCGCTTCCCCTCTGGCAAACGAACCTGCCAATCAATCTGGCCAATGTCCTCAATATGGCATCTTTAGTCAACATGGTTTCTCTTTCTTCTGGCAAGAAAGAACACTTTGTCTCTCATTTTTTTTAAAATCTCCCATAACAGAAGGTTCTAGTAGTGAATTCAAATCTAACTCAATATTTTATTAGCGTTTGCGTTTGCCTACTCTTTTGGCAAAGGTAACTTTCGTAGATGTTCCTTAATTTTTTCTTCATCAGGAAGAGATGTCTTATAAGTAGAAACCCCTATTTTAGAAGAGGCAGTAGTTAAAGCTATCCTTACCTGTTCTTGATCTTTGGATTTGCATAAGATTAAACCAATAGAAGGCATTTCATGCTTTCGTTTTTCTTGTTCATCCAAAGCTACTAAATAGAACTGCATTTTTCCAACATACTCTGGCTTAAAAGGACCTATCTTTAGTTCCACGGCTAGCAAACATTGTAAATCTCGATGAAAAAATAATAAATCTACCCTAAAATCACCTTGCCAAACGGAAAGAACATGCTCTTCACCAACAAATGTTAAACCTCGTCCAAATTCGAGAAAAAAATCACGTAGATTATGAATAATAGCTTTTCGTAACTCTGTTTCTGAACGTAAATCTGGGCTTGAACAAAAAGTTGCTCTCAGTTCAAACTAAAAATTAGGCTTGCGTTTAGGTTTAGGTTCAAGTTTAGGTTTAGATTTATGAACCGCATAGTGTTACGCTTATTTTGACAGCTATGGGGGTGTTACCCTGGGCTGGTATATATAGACATTTCAGGCCAAAGATTAAAGGCTTTTCAACTGGCACAAGTTGTACTATATTAGATTATACTTTGTCAAGCTATTCCTTGCATCCTGTTCCTGAAAACGTATTCAGAGACGGACGATTGGTTGTACTGATAGAAATTTGCTTTTGCAGACTGAGACTGATAGGAATTTGCTTTTGCAGACTGAGACTGATAGGAATTTGCTTTTGCAGACTGAGACTGATAGAAATTTGCTTTTGCAGCCTTTTTTTTTGAAAAACAGCAAAAAAACAAGTAAAAAGTAAATCAAACATTATATTTAAAAACATTTTAATATAGGAAAAAAATAGTGCAATGAAAAAATGAAAGAATTTAAAAAAAATAAGAATAGATTATCGAAATCTTAAAATATTTTGTAGATGTTTTTTTTGCAAGAAAGCTTTTTCAATAATACTGCCGTATATACCCATAGGCCTTATCGAATAAGTCCTGTTCCTTATGGAGTTTGTACTTGAGCAGCGTCTTGCGTAAGGCTTTTTGCACTTCTCGTTCTCCTGCTTTTGTGGTTTGCCAGCCAGGGAAGCGGATGAGGCGGACGATTTCGTCAATGTCATTTACCATGCGATCTACTACTACGGGCGTTTGGGCATTCTTGACTTCTGAGAATAGTTCTGTAAGGGCGGCTTTGGCCTTGGATTGTTCCTCTGCGGGGGAAGCTTGCTTTTCTGCTTCGACTACTTCTCTGGCTAAAGTGAGGAGTTCTTTTAGAAAATCAATGCTGTGGAGAAGTCCTTGCTCATGTCTTTCTTTGAGCTTTTCCAGGCGTTCCCCCAAAGCGATGAATTTGGGGTTGTTTTTGTGCTTATTCAAGCGAGCTATGAGCTTGATTTCTATTTCTCTGGTTTTTTTTCTGTCGAGTGAGGAGAGGATTCCTTCCAGGATTTCAGCATCCATCACCAGAGTTTCCAGATCGTCACGTACTGTTTCTATGTGGACGTTTTGATGGATCAGTTCTCTTGTTTTGGCTCCAAGAGAGTGCCAGAGGAGTTTGCCACGTCCGCTTGTGGGCTTTATGGATTCATAGACACAGGTAAGCCATTTGTAATCTTCTTCGTAAGGAAATAGAGAGTCATCGGGCGAGAGGGATTCCCATAGCCTGGACAGGACGGAAAATTCCCTTGCAAATGTATCACGAGCTTCGTTGTTCGGGAGGCAATCTTGGGCTGCCATAAGCCCTTCATAACCAACCACTTTTCGGTCTACCCTGGGGAAAAAGGCAAGGCATCGGGCAATCTGGCCTGGCAATTTTTGTTTCAGGTTGTCGAGGTTCGTAATCACCTGTTGTACTGCCTTTTCGTCAAAATCCAGCGCACTAGCCACATCATCAAAGATTCCCAGATAATCCACGATCAGCCCATGGGTCTTGCCTGGATAAGGCCGATTCGTGCGAGTGATGGCCTGGAGCAGGTTGTGATCACGCATGGGTTTGTCGAGGTACATGGCCTGTAAAATGGGAGCATCGAAGCCCGTGAGAAGCTTGGATGTTACGATGAGAAACTGGAGGGGATCGCCAGCATCGCGGAATCTGTCGAGCAGTCTTTCTTCCTCATCTTTAGGCAGCCTGTATTCTTTGAATTCCTCCTCTTTGCCGTTCATAGCGTGCATGTCTATGGCACTTGCCTCTGGGCCAATCAGCCTGTCCATCTCTTTTTTGTAAAGCACACAGCATTCTCTGTCAAAGGTGACTAACTGCGCCTTGAATCCATTGGGTTCGACCTTGCTTTGAAAATGCTTCACAACATGAGCAACGATTGCCTTGACTCGTTCGGGGTTCTTGATCAGGATAGCCAGTTTAGCTGCTCTTTTGGCAAGATCATCCCTATCTTGCTCGTTCAGATTGTCTGTCATGGTACTATAGGCTTCATTGATCGCCTCTTTGTCAATCCTGAGCTTTACTTCCGCCATTTCAAAATGCAGAGGTAGTGTAGCCTTGTCTCGGATAGAATCTTCAAAAGAATAGCGACTGAGATAGCCACGAGCGTCTTCTTGTGCGCCAAAAGCCCAAAAGGTATTGCGATCTCGTTTGTTGATTGGCGTACCAGTAAGCCCAAAGAAAAAGGCATTGGGAAGCGATGCTCTCATATAGCGTCCCAAATCGCCTTCCTGGGTTCTATGGGCTTCATCCACCAGGACAATGATATTGGCTCTTTCGTTGAGGAGACTTTCTGCTTCTCCAAATTTGTGAATCGTGGTGATAATGACTTTGCGAATGTCTTGAGCCAGGAGCGTCTGCAACTCCTGCCTGGATTCTGCACTGAGTAGATTGGGGACATCGGTAGCGTTGAAGGTAGAGGTGATTTGCGTGTCCAGGTCTATTCGATCCACTACGATAATGACAGCAGGATTACCGAGTCTGGGATGCATCCGCAATTTCTGGGCAGCGAACACCATGAGCAGAGATTTTCCGCTTCCCTGAAAATGCCAGATCAAGCCTTTCTTGATTTTCCCATGGACAACACGGTCTACCATCAGATTGGCAGCCTCGTATTGCTGATAACGGCATATAATCTTGATGCGTCTGTGCTTCTTGTCCGTAGCAAACAGCGTGAAATTTTGCAGAATATCCAGAATGATGCGGGGCTGGAGCATGTTTCTGACTGACCGTTCTACATCTGCCATGCTTCCTTCCTGCTTGTTTTCCGTCTCATGCCAGGGGCCCCATATATCAAGAGGCATCCTGATCGTGCCATAGCGAAACATCTTTCCTTCTGTGGCAAAAGAGAAAATATTGGGAACGAACATCTGGTGTACTGTTTCTTCATAGACATTTCTAATATCGCTCGCTCCATCCACCCATGTTACAGCAGATCGCACAGGAGTCTTGGCCTCTCCTATCACAAGAGGGATGCCATTGATCAAAAGCACGATGTCGAATCTCCTGCCTTTGTCCTTGCTGGGATAGACCCATTGGCTGGTAGCCGTATACTCATTCTTGCCGAGGTTGTCAAAGTCCAAAAGCCTTACCACCGTATGCTCTCCCTTTTTACCGAACGGCATGGTCTTCTCGTTTCGCAGCCATTGGGTGAATTGCTCGTTGGCTCGAACCAGACCATTTGCCTTGACAGAGAGCAAAATAGCCCGCAATTTATAGATCACTTCCTCTGCCCTCTCTGGTTCTGCCTTGATTTCTGGATTCAGACGCACCAAGGCAGAATGGAGTTTTTCTACAACGAACACATCGTCACAGGAACGTTGCAGGCTTTCGGCAGGGATGTATTGCCAGGAGAATGCCTGGTATATAGCTTGCCCATCTCGGATGGCATTGGGATAAATTTTGCTATTGCTCAGGGTATCCAGAACCATTTGCTCTACGGTGTTTTGTTCGGTAAACATGGGGGAATCCTTAAATCAATCTTTTATCCAATCTTCTATCTGTAAATCATCCACCTCTTTAAAATGAGCATCATCTGTCACCAAGCACATCTGATTGGCCAGTGCTGTAGCAGCTATCCAAAGGTCGTTCTCCGCATTAAAAGGCCGTCCTTTCTTTTTAAGATCCGATTTGATTTTGAAATAATATGTAGCTACTCTTGCATCGGCTGATAGAATCAATAAATCGCTAAAAGCCTGGTTGGCTTTCTGCTCTAACCTTTTGCGCTTTTTGCACTGAGGTAGGATATTGATTCCGTAATAGATTTCGCCGTAAGTGAAAACAGTTGTCATGACGCTGTCGTTCTCTGAAAGATTTTGCAGGTGTTCTAAAAATTTTGTGTTTTCTTCCATCAACGCAGTTACCATGTTTGTGTCCAAAAGATACTCCATTAGCTTATTCTCCTTCGCTATCACCAGAATCAAACGGGCTTAACCAATCAACAGGAGTTTTCCCCTCTTTGATAGCCTGGCGCAGTTCTTCGGTATCCTTTTTCTCCAAAGATGGTGTTGACTGGATCGCCTTCAAAATAGCAGAGGGGGATCCTTTATGAGAAGGTTGAAAAGGCTTTTTGACAACGATCTCTACCTCAGCCCCTTCTGGCAAGAATACTTTATCTTTCATTTTAATCCATCTATTTTCGACAATGCCTTTATAAGTTGTCATTTAAGTTCTCCTTTTTGGGCATTTTTTTTGTGATTTTTTATCATCAAAACTTGTATTGAGAAAATCATAGGTCAGACAACTATAGAGCTTAACCTGTTGAAAAGTGGTTCAAAAATGCAATAAATAAACAGCGAATCTGAGTCTCTATATTTTGCAAACTTGTTAACCCTTTTTCATACAACCTCAGTTGATCTTCGATTTCTGCCTGAAACGCATAATCTGGAATAAGCACTTGAAGCCGTTCACACATGCCTTTGGTCAATTTGGGCTGCGCAGTTCCAGTCACGAAGTTTTTGTAGTCGAGTGATTCGAGAAAGTATTCAAGATAGATGAGCGAATTGGGAGGCTTCACCCTTAACACATGGGCATGATTGTTTACCCATATTTTTCCGTTTACACGAAATGACAACGGAGTAGAACGGTCCACTATATTTGCACCATCTTCTCCAAGTAGAATCAATGGTTCGTTGAACAAATAGTCGTCAATCGAGTCGATCACTCCAGATGCACCGTAATAGGGAAATGGCCCGCTGCGTTTTGATCTTTCTGACTCTTTGATAGGTCTGCGTTGATCATCAAGGAATTCTACCACATCGGACAAAAATAGTTTACGCCAATACGGCCATACATTGTTTTTTCCATTTTTAGCCAAACTACATCCTTCTGCGATTATGCCTTGGAAAAAAGCCTCTCGACTAGTAATTATCGCTTTCGTTGTCACTCTGTAATTCTGTATCAGCTCATCCACCGCCCACAAAATCTCCGCAATGCGATATTGCTGGCCAAGCGGAGGGAGGTTGAACTCTTGTGACTTGAGTGTTGTCCAGTTTATGGTAGGCGAGAGTGAGCCGACTGAAATCTCCACAGCACGATTCATAAACTTGTCGCTCATCATCAAGAATGGCAAAAATTCTGGCAGTACTAAGTCTGGTTTTGCTCTTACAACCATAGCATGAGCCGAGCAAATACCATCAAATTTTGCCACAGCCAGCTTTCTCTGGTAAGCACGGCGACGACCGAAAATGATGTCCCCCTCGTGAAAGCGAAGTTTTGTACCAATGACATCGCTACCTTTACCCCATCGCCGAATTTGTAGATTTTGGGAATCGAGATCATCTAGCCCTACGTAAATCTCATCTGATGCCTCTGTTGGATCAACACGTTCATTGACATTTTGTACAAAGTCACCAAAAGCTTTCATACACCAGTCTTTGCGATTAAAAAGTGAAATATTTATATCCCCTGGCATCAACTTTCTCTGTGATTTTATCTTCATTTCAGGCAAAATCTTGTGTAAAGCATCAGAAACGGCGCAAGACGATTCTATCCATGAAGCAATCGTATCCATAAGGTCTGGTGTCTCTGCGCTGGAAATCGAGGCGGTAGACTCTTTTGAAACAGTGGACACAAAGAGCGGAATGCTGAGGTTATACTGTTTGCTGCTAATCTCCTCTATCGTTGCTACATAGGCAAACCCAGGCTGATCCTGGAAGGCTTCGTAAGCCTGAACGATTTTCTGAATGTGTTCGTTGGTCAGGAAACTTTGCGCCCGTTCCCTTGTTACTTCATTCACGGCATTAATAAAGAGAATCTTTTTCCTTCGTTCTTTGGGTTTG
>JABWCH010000067.1 GCA_013359215.1 Candidatus Brocadiia bacterium
ACGGGAACGGGAACGATAATCTATTGCAAAATAGTGAGTTACTATTTTTTTTTGATAATGAAGAGGATAAAGAAAAAGATAACGAATTAATTCCTAAATCTTTCGTAAGCTCTTGCTAATCAACAATCCAGATTTAACATTGTCAAGATAAATAGCATAGTCTTATATCTTAAATTGACAGCGATGGGGCAACGCCCTGGGTAAAAAGGATAATGAATTTTAGCCCTGAAAGGGCGTGACATAAAATTTCCTAGGTATGTTCCGCCCTTTCAGGGCTTGACGATGTCTGTCCCAATACCCATGGGCTGGTATGTTAAACCACTACGGGGTAAAGAATTATATGAAAAGTTAACACGTATGGGGTTTAGGTTGTGAAGAGGCTATTTTTTAGAAAATGCCTTAAAATTGGAAATAGATAAAACTGGTATTACGAAAAACGCCAAACATTAGGATATACAATAGACCGATGTAATAAATCAAGTACCTTTGCCATGTCGTTCTTTTGTCTAAGAAATTCTGGATACCTTTTCTTTCTTCTATGATTTCGACTAGCAAGAGAGCCAAGATAGAAATAAAAGCCAGAATTGTATCAATATTCAGAATAGAAGAAATGGATGAAGCTCCTGCTGTAGAAAAAGAGAAAAGACGAGTTACAATATAGAGCGCGTCACTAACCGAATTGGCTCTGAAAAAAATCCAGCTAAAGCAAACTAGATGAAAGGTAATAAAAATTTGGAACAAGCAGAATAAGATGGGAATCTTTTTTTCCCATTTAGTCTTTCTGTTGATTTTTTTACGAATATTTTTGGAAAGATGAGCAACGACCAGGTATAGTCCCTGGATTAAGCCCCAAACCACAAAAGTCCATCGGGAACCATGCCATAATCCGCCGAGAAACCACGTGATTAAAATTCCTGTGCAGTAGGTAAAGTTCTCTACTCTGATTCCAAAGAATTTGTCCGATTTGATGTTATCCATCATTGTGTAAGTAATCGGTAGGAACAGATAATCTCGTAACCAATTTGAAAGACTAATATGCCACCTTCGCCAGAAATCGCCTATAGATCTTGCAAAATACGGCTGCTTGAAATTGGGAGTTAAATCGTAACCTAAAATTTTAGAAATTCCTATAGCGATGTCTGTATACCCAGAAAAATCGCAATAGAGCTGGAATGCGAAAAAGTAGGTCGCAATAAGCAAAGAAATGCTAGAGTGATTGGCAGGAGCATCATACACGCTATTTACAGCCAACGAGAGCCGATCTGCAATTACCAATTTCTTGAAATAACCCCAAAACATGAGCTGTAAGCCAGAGGTGAATCTTCCATAATCCCAAACAACATTTTGATAGAATTGAGGCAAGAGATTTTTACTTCTGTCAATAGGCCCACACAAAACTTCGGGGAAAAAAGAAACATAGAGGGCAAATTTTCCTAAATGTTTTTCTGCTTTATGCTCTTTACGATACACATCTACCAGATAGCTGATATTTTTGAAAGTGTAATAGGAAATGCCTGATGGCAACAATATGTACCAAATGGAAATATGGATTGTTCCAAACAAGGATGAAAAAGATTCTATGAAAAAATTGAAGTATTTAAAGAAAAATAAAAGACCTAGATTGAATACGATGCCTAGAACGAAAATTTTTTTCCGTGCAGCTTTATCTTCGTAGCGGTCCATCATGATAGCCAATAGATAATCTATTGCTGTCACTAAAAAAAGAATGAATCCATAGGCAGGGTTGCATTTTGCATAGAAAAAATAGCTGGCAAGCAATAAGATTGCCCATCTATAGACATGAGGAATAATGTAAAAGAGAAAAACAATGCAACTGAAAAATATTAAAAATTCAAAAGAATTAAAAGTCATTAGTACTCCGATTTCTATCTACAAATCTTCCATAGCGTATTCTTCCAATATTTCATGGCCACCTTCAAAAATAACGATACTGATATTCTTTACTTTTTTTTGGAAAATGATCTCTCTGTGGCCTATTTTTCCTAAAAAACAATCTTTTATTTTGTATCGATCTGTAAGTAATTGGAGAATTTCCCCTTCAGAGATGAGATCTTCTTTTTGGTATTGCGGAAGATCCTGAACAACTTTATTGAAAAACAGGAGGGATTGGGTAATCGGCACAGAGCCTGTGTAGCCGTCATGAATCCCTGCATATAGTTTCAATCGTGCGTATTCCAATTTAGCGACAGGCGTTTTCTGGTACATGGGAGATCGTCTTGTCGCTTCCACTACATTGAGAGTTCCTTCCGAAGATGAGGTACTTTGTAGAATATCCTCTGCAAACGAATTCCTTCGTCCCAGGGATTGCCTGTACCAGCTTCGCAGATCCGAGATTGCAACCCATGCAGAGAATGTTTTGATCCTATGTCTTGATTTCATGAACATGCAGAGAGTTGCATACCCTCCGCCACTGCATCCAATGACATATATGCGCTCTAAATCTACGTTGGCATGAGCAATGGCATAATCAATGGCTTTATCTATATCAGAAATAACAAGATCGCTGCCACAAGCTTCTGGTTTATTATTGGCCCCACGAAAGTCAGGATGGATATAATTCCAATTCTTATCTAAAACCACTTCGGCAAGGCTTCCATAATATTGGGTATAATCGCCTGACCAGGTATGAAGCACGACAGCGAGTGGTTGGGGATTGCTGCCCTTAGCCTGGTAGAAATAAGCTTTCTGTTCTTTGTCGATTTCTATGATAGAGAATTCTTTTGGCCAGGGATGGAGCTTTTTATCCCCCATTCTCGTTTTAATGGCTTGCAGATAGCCATAGGGAAAAATTTTGTATTTACCACAAATCATACCAAGAAGGTATGTCCCGAATAGCAGAATCAGGAACAGGAAAATTTTATATCTATTGTTCATAGCTTCATTTTTTCATCAAAGTTTGCATCAATGCTTCTATTTTTTGTATAGAATCGAAAGCTTCAGGTGTTGCTTTTTCATTGGGAATAGAGATGTTATATCGGTTCTCCAAAAATCTTTTGAGAGAAACCATAGCAAAAGAATCTACAATTCCACTGGAAATAAGAGGAGTATTGTAAGTAATTTCCAAATCTTCTTCTGTAAGGAATTCTTTTGATATATATTCTAATATTGTATCTTCTATTTTGAGCATATATTCACTTTCTTTGTTAATTTTCTTCGTCTAAAGTAGAAGTGTCACCTATGACTTCGCCCCATTCTTTTGCCCGCAAAACACGTCTCATGATTTTTCCACTTCTTGTCTTAGGTAGACAATCCATATATTCTACTTCTTGCGGCATTGCTAATGGCGAAAGCTTTTTGCGCATGAAATTCATGATTTGCAATTCTAAATCTTTGCTTGGTTGATACCCTGGCTTTAAAGTGATAAATGCCTTAACCACTTCCATATTGATTTCGTCAGGTTTGGACACGACAGCCGACTCAGCTACTGCTTCGTGCTCCAGTAGCGTGGATTCTATCTCGAATGGGCTTACCAGGTGTCCTGCTGTATTGATGATGTCATCGTTACGCCCAAGAAACCAAAAATAGCCATCGCTATCCATGGTAGCCCGATCTCCTGACAGGTACCATCCGTTCTTGAATTTACCCTTGAATGTTTCTTCGTTGTTCCAGTATGTTCTCATTCGAGCAGGCCAATCTGGTTTAAAGGCAATCAAACCTGATTTGCCAGGTTCCAAAATGGGTTCATAAGTCTTAAGATCGAGCAATGCTACGGTAATACCAGGGAACGGTTTCCCCATGGAGCCTGGTTTTATTTTCATGCAGGGAAAATTCGTAATCATGATCGAGCCTGTTTCCGTTTGCCAATAAGTATCATGGAATGGCTTGCCGAATACTTTTTCAGCCCACACCACAGCTTCTGGATTGAGAGGCTCCCCTACGCTGGCAAGATGCCGTAAAGAAGAAAAGTCATATTTTTTGCTTAATTCAATGCCTGCTTTCATCAAAGATCGAATGGCTGTGGGAGAAGAATACCATACACTGACTTTGTTTTTTTGAATAAATTTATACCATGAATCAGCCGAAAAGCCAGCGTTCAAGACACATTGTGTAATACCCTGACTCCATGGGCCTATGATGCCGTAGGATGTGCCTGTTACCCAACCAGGATCAGCAGTACACCAATAGATATCATCCTCCTGAAAGTCCAGTACCCATTTTGCTGTCAGATATTGAGAGATCAGCGAATAATGGACATGCTTGGCACCTTTAGGTTTTCCTGTAGTACCAGAGGTATAGTGAAGAATAGACGATGATTCTGCTTTTGTGGGAAATATTTCCAGATTTTCTACGGCTGTAGCTTTCTCCATGGAAAAAGGAATTTCCTTAGCTTTCAGAGGCTTTTTCCCATCATGGTCAAGAACAATTATATGCTTCAGATGGGGAATTTGATCCAGGATTGCTCTAAGTTTATGGAGATGTTTATATTGTGTGAGAATGCATACGGTCTGGGCATCTTCCAATCTTACGCGCAAGGCTTCTTCTCCAAAAGCGGAGAAAAGGGGTTGAGCAATTGCGCCGATTTTGAGAATGCCCAAAAAAGAGATATACAGTTCAGGGATTCTATCCATAAAAAGGCAAATTCTATCTTCGGCCTGGATGCCCAAATTCCTTAAAAAGGCTCCAAAAGTATTGCTTCCTAGCCTGATGTCATTAAATGTGAACTTTTTTTCTCCTTCCCCGAAACCTTCCCAAAGCAAGGCAATCTTTTTTCCTTTACCCATCTGGCAGATTCTATCGGAACAATACGACCCAATATTGATAGAATCCCCTGGCTTATACTGTAATTCTTTCTCGACCATAGCCCACGAAAAATTTTTTATAGTGTTCTCATAGGATTGCAAATTAGGCATAACACCCTCCTAGTTATTTTTTTATAGCGTTTTCATAGGATTGTAAATTTCTTAAAAATGCCGTCTTTTTAAAAACCGTTTGAGATATAGAAAAATCAAGGCAAAAAGAGAGATTTATAAGTTCAATTGGAAACATTAGGACTTTGTGTTTTTGAAGTTGCAAAAAAACACAGCAAATTTACAAATTTTTAAGAATTTTTGGGTAAAAATTGGTCGAAATCAAGATGCAAAACGAGAATATCTAAAATCTTATCAGACAAAATAGAAGACAACAAGAAAAAAAAAGAATTTTTAATCCTGTCAATCTTGTTAATCCTGCTGGCAAATCAAAAAATTGGATTTGAGTCTTGAGCCTGGCACAAAAAAAATGGGATACCTGTTTTTTTGATTCCTGAAAGAAGGCTTACACGGAGCGATCTCTTCAGATAAAACCTGCTTGCTGCTTGGAGTTTAATACAAGCCAATATGTTACGCTTTGCATAAATTTTTTCATGATGAAACGTTTGGGATAAGAAGGCTTATACGGAGCGATCTCTTCAAATAAAACCTGCAAAATATTTTTTATGGATTTTTTTCTGCAAAAAAAGCTATTATTGGATTGACAGAAAAAAAAAATCCTCTAAAATTGATTTAGAGGCTGTAAGGGCAATATTGATTGAATTGCCAATAAACAAAACAATGCCGTCAAATTTTTGTTTTGTTTCAAATTTTTTAATGGAAAAAAAATTAAAAAGGAAAAAAATTGAAACCATTTGAAGTAGAGCAAGATAAAAATCCAGTGCAGGCATCTTTTTGTTTGGAGAAAGAGGCAGGAACGAGAAAAGGCAATGATGCTCTTTTGCAAGAGAATATTCGGTTAAAAAATATTATAGACGGGACAAATGTGGGGACATGGGAATGGAATGTGCAGACAGGGGAAACGGTTTTTAATGGGAGATGGGCAGAGATTATTGGGTATACGTTGGAAGAGATTGGAGATATTAGCATTAAAACATGGGAGAAGTTTGCACATCCTGATGATATTGCTAATTCGTATCGTCTTTTGGAGCTGCATTTTGCTGGTGCAATTTCGTGGTATGAATGTGAATGCAGGATGAAGCATAAAAAGGGGCATTGGGTATGGGTGCATGATCGTGGGAAGGTAATCACGCGCACAGAAGAGGGAAAGCCGCTGATGATGTTTGGGACGCATACCGACATTACAGAAAAAAAACTTTCCGAAAGTAGAATGATTAAAAATGAAAAGAGATTGCATACCATTTTAGAAATTTCCAATTCTTTTTTGGGCCTTGAACCTCATAAAGTGGACTTTGCGATTGAGAAGGCGATTGGTAAAATTGGCCAGTTGGAGGAAATGGATCGATGCTATGTATTTCTTTTTGATGATGAAAAAAAAGAACGCATAAGCAATACGCATGAATGGTGTGCGCCTGGCATTGAGCCACAGAAAGAAAAGCTTCAGTCTAGCCCATCATCGGAAATCGCTTGGGTGATCGAAAGTTTGAGCATAAAAGAAGTACTCCACATACCCAATGTTAAGGATTTGCCAGAGAAAGCAGCATCGGAAAAAAGAATTTTTGAAGACCAATCTATCCAATCTCTTTTGCTGGTTTCTATCCTTAGAGAAAATAGCCTGATAGGTTTTTTGGGCTTTGATTCTGTTGTAAAATTGTACACATGGGAAGAAAATGCCATCTATCTTATTGAAATGGTTGCCAACATTTTTGCCAATGCTCTGGAGAGAAGGCAAAAGGAAATTCTTTTGCAGGAAAATGAGTCGAACTATAGAAACTTTATTGAAACAATAGACGAGATTGTGCTGATTGGAGATGGGGAGGGCAAAATCATCTATTCTAACCCAGCAACATCAAAGAAGCTTGGCTATAGTAGCGGAGAGCTAAAAGCCAAAAAAATTCTGGAACTACACCCTCCTCATGTACGAGATGATGCTGGAAAAATACTAATGCAAATGTTTCAGGGAAAGCGCAATTGTTGTCCTTTGCCTTTAGTGCATAAGAATGGGGCAATCGTTCCCGTGGAAACCAGGATATGGTTTGGGAAGTGGAGTGGGCAGGACTGTATTTTTGGGCTTTCCAAGGATTTGAGTAAGGAACAGGAATCTTTACAAAAATTCGAGAAGCTTTTTAGAATGAACCCTGCCTTGATGGCTATCAGTAGCATCCCAGATCGATGCTTTGTTGATGTCAATGATGCTTTTATGAAAACCATGGGATATTCTTTAGAAGAAATTATAGGGAAGTCGAGCAAAGATTTGCAATTTTTTGTAGACCAGGATTCTCAGGATAGAGTAGCCTATTTGCTTTTTCAATATGGTTTTGTCCGCGGAATAGAACTTCAGGTAAGAACCAAATCAGGGGAAATTCGGGATGGTCTGTTTTCGGGCGATATTATTGAAAGCCAGGGCGAAAAGTATTTTCTTACGGTAATGGTCGATATTACAGAGCGCAAAAAGGCAGAAAAAGAAAGAGAAAAGATGATCCAGGAATTGCAGATAGCCATTGATCAGATTAAGGCACTCAAAGGGATTGTGCCTATTTGCGCTGGCTGCAAAAAAATCCGAGACGATAAGGGCTATTGGGAGCAGGTAGAAGACTATATTGCCAGGCATATCCATGCAGAGCTATCTCACGGGATTTGCCCTGAATGCAAAAAAAAATTATACCCTGATTTCTGCCATAAATAGACAAAAAATTGTTGATCAAAAAAAATTGATTGACAGAAAAAAAAAATTCCCTACAATGAAAGCAAAATTACTATAGAGAAAAAATTCCATTGTAATAGGTTTTTGGATATTCCATTTCACCTCTACTTCCTATCGTTTAAAACAAATCTGGAGGTTTCTTAATGTATAAGGTTACGATTGATGGCAATGAAGCTGCGGCGTATATTGCACACAAAACAAATGAAGTCATCGCTATTTATCCTATCACTCCTTCTTCTACTATGGGCGAACTAGCTGATGCATGGTCTGCGGAAGGCAAGATGAATATCTGGGGAACTGTTCCTAAGGTAGAAGAATTACAAAGCGAAGGTGGTGCTTCTGGTGCTGTTCACGGCGCATTACAAACAGGAGCTTTGACCACAACTTTTACAGCATCGCAAGGGCTTTTGCTCATGATTCCCAATGCCCACAAGATTGCTGGTGAATTAGTTCCCACTGTATTTCATGTTTCTGCGCGTACTCTGGCTGCTCATGCCCTTTCGATTTTTGGCGATCATAGCGACGTAATGGATTGCAGAGCAACAGGATTTGCCATGCTGGCATCTGGCAGCAACCAGGAAATCATGGATATGGCACTCGTTGCACAGGCTTCTACCTTGAAGTCCAGAATTCCTTTTATCCATTTTTTTGATGGATTCCGCAGTTCTCATGAAGTGCAAAAAATAGATGAAATTCCTGATGAACAAATTCGTGCCATGATCGATGATGAAGACATTTTTGCCCATCGCAAAAGAGCACTCTCTCCTGACCATCCTGTGATTCGCGGAACAGCCCAAAACCCCGACCATTTCTTCCAGGCAAGAGAGACTGTCAATCCTTTCTACAATGCCTGTCCTCAAATTGTACAGGATATGATGGATCGTCTATATAAAGTAGTAGGCCGTCGCTATAATCTTTTCGATTATTTTGGCGCACCAGATGCTGAAAGAATCATCATTATTATGGGAAGTGGAGCAGAAGCCGTCCATGAAACAGTAGAGTATCTCATGGAACGAGGCGAAAAGGTCGGTGTTGTCAAAGTTCGTCTATACAGACCTTTCTCTATCAAACATCTGCTTGGTGCTATTCCCAAGAGCGTCAAAGCTATTGCAGTTTTGGATCGCACAAAAGAAGCTGGTAGTTGCGGCGAACCCTTGTATCTGGATGTTGTCAATGCCTTTTTCGAAGGCAAGGCCGAAGGAAAAGTTTCTACTATGCCTGCTATCGTAGGCGGACGCTATGGACTTTCTTCCAAGGAATTTACGCCTGCCATGATCAAGGCTGTTTTTGACGAGATCAAAAAACAAACACCCAAAAGCCATTTTAGTATTGGTATCAACGATGATGTTACCCACACAAGCCTTAGCTATGATCCTGATTTCTCTGCAGAAGACAAAGGTGTCTTCCGTGGTTTGTTCTATGGACTTGGTTCTGATGGAACAGTAAGTGCCAATAAGAACTCCATCAAGATCATTGGCGATTCTACAGAAAACTATGCTCAGGGCTATTTCGTCTATGATTCCAAAAAAGCAGGAGCTGTCACTGTATCCCATCTGCGTTTTGGCAAAAAGCCCATTCGCTCCAGCTATCTGATCACCAACGCCAATTTTGTCGCTTGCCATCAATGGGCATTCCTGGAAAAATACGATATGCTCAAAGACGCTGGCAAAAATTCTATTTTCTTGCTCAATAGCCACTATGGCCCAAGCGAAGTCTGGGATCATCTGCCTCAAGAAGTGCAGAAAAGCATCATTGAAAAAGAAATTAAATTGTACGTAATCGATGCTTATAAAGTAGCCAAAGAAACCAAAATGGGCGTTATGATCAACACGATCATGCAAACATGCTTCTTTGCTATTTCCAACATTCTTCCCAGAGAAGAAGCCATCCAGTGCATCAAGAATGCTATTTATAAAAGCTATAAAGCCAAAGGCGATGAGGTTGTAAAGACCAACTGGGAAGCCGTTGATAAGACTTTGGAAAACCTTTATCCTGTAAATTATCCCAAAACAGTTACAAGCCAGATTTCTCGTCCTCCTATCTTTGGTGCTAATGCTACAGAATATGCCAAAAATGTTCTTGGACGCATCATGCAAAGAGAAGGCGATAGTTTGCCTGTAAGTGCTTTCCCTTGCGATGGAACATTCCCCACGGCAACAACACAATATGAAAAACGCAACATCGCTCTGGATATTCCTTTGTGGAACAAAGACCTTTGTATCCAATGCGGCAAATGCTCCATGGTATGCCCTCACGCTGCTATTCGTACCAAAGTGATCGCTCCCGAAAATCTCCAATCTGCTCCTGCAAGCTTTATGTATGCTGATTGCAAAGGCAAAGATTTCCCCGAAGGTTGGAAATTCAGCGTCCAGGTTGCGCCTGAAGATTGTACTGGTTGTAGCTGCTGCGTAGAAATTTGCCCTGCCAAGGACAAAGCAGAGCCAAAGAAAAAAGCAATCAATATGCATCCTCAGATGGAAAACCGCGAAAGAGAAAAAGTCAACTACGATTTCTTCCTTTCTCTGCCTGAGATGGATCGTAGCAAAGCTAAAATCGATACAGTAAAAGGTTCACAGCTTCTCAGACCTCTCTTCGAGTATTCTGGTGCATGCGCTGGTTGTGGTGAAACACCTTATATCAAACTTTTGACCCAGCTTTTTGGCGACAGAGCGATCATCGCCAATGCAACAGGCTGTTCTTCTATTTATGGTGGAAACCTTCCCACCACACCCTATTGCAAAAATGCACAAGGCAAAGGCCCTGCCTGGGCAAATTCTCTGTTCGAAGACAATGCTGAATTCGGCTTTGGCTTCCGTTTAACCTTAGATAAACACGCAGAATTCGCAAGAGAATTGCTCGTCAAGCTTACTCCTCAGATTGGAGAAGCCCTGGTCAATGCAATTCTCAAGGCTGATCAGAAAACAGAAGCAGGACTTCAGGAACAACGCGAAAGAGTAGAGCTTTTAAAGAAAAAACTAGAAGGTATCAACACAAGCGAAGCCAATCATCTGTATTCTCTGGCTGATTTGCTTGCCAAAAAGAGCGTTTGGATCGTTGGTGGTGATGGTTGGGCTTATGATATTGGTTACGGCGGATTAGACCATGTTGTTGCTTCAGGCCAAAAAGTCAACATTTTGATCCTGGATACAGAAGTCTATTCCAACACAGGCGGACAGATGTCCAAATCTACCCCTATTGGAGCTGTCGCTAAGTTCGCAGCAGCAGGCAAGCCTCGTCCCAAAAAAGACCTCGCCATGATGCTGATGAGCTATGGCAGTGTTTATGTTGCCAAAATTGCTCTGGGCGCAAACGATGCTCAATGCGTCAAGGCTTTCCTGGAAGCAGAAGCTTATGATGGGCCTTCTGTTATCATTGCTTATTCTCACTGCATTGCTCATGGAATCAACATGACTAAGGGCTTCCAACAACAAAAGCTGGCAGTGGAAAGCGGATATTGGCCTTTGATGAGATTCAATCCTGACAACATTGCTAAAGGCGAGCCACCTTTGAAACTTGATAGCAAAGATCCTAAAATCGCTTTACAAGACTATATCTATCAGGAAAACCGTTATAAAATGCTTACTAAATCCGATCCAGAAACAGCCAAAGCGTTGCTTGCTCTTGCAGAAAAAGAAGTAAAGAATCGTTGGAATCTTTACAAGCAAATGGCTGGAATCTGCTGGGATCCTAGTACCAAAAAAGTAGAAGAACATACAGAAACCATGTAGTAAAGTCTAAAAAGCTAAAAAAAGACACAAAAAAGTTTTAAAAATTTTTTTTGTGTCTTTTCTATTAAAACTAAACGCTTATTGAGTTAGCTCCTAATTTTAAAATCGCAAATGACACGAATAACACAAATGACACGAATAAGATGATCCATTCGTGCTATTCGTCCATTCGCAAAATTCGTGATAAAATATTTTTCTGATGTATCCAGATTAGTGGCTAAATCCATAAGCATTGAAAACTATTTATTTTCATAAGGATTTTTTATGTCAACAAAAGAAAATTTGGCAGCAGCGTTCGCTGGTGAAAGCCAGGCCAATCGTAAATACTTAGCATTCGCTAAAAAAGCAGAACAAGATGGCTATCCTCAAATTGCAAAACTGTTCCGTGCATCAGCAGAAGCAGAAACAGTCCATGCACTGGCCCACTTTAAAGTAATGGGCGGAGTCAAGACAACAGCCGAAAATCTCCAGGCTGCGATGGATGGCGAAGGCTATGAGTTCACCAATATGTATCCTGGCTTTATTGCAGAAGCTAAAAAAGAAAAAAACACAGCAGCAGAAAAGTCCTTCCAGAATGCTATGGATGTGGAAAAAATTCATTTTAAATTATATGAAGAAGCTACAAAATCTTTAAAATCTGGAAAAGATTTGCCTGCTAAAGCCATCTATGTATGCGATATTTGCGGTAATACTTCTATTGGCAATGTTCCTGATACATGCCCTGTATGCAAAGCTTCCAAAGAGCATTTCCAGGAAGTAAAATAAAGCTTTGTTATTCCTTTTATAGAAAGCCTTCTTGTATGCCTTATTCTGAGCATCCAGGGAGGCTTTTTTTGTTCTGTCTTATGCCATTGTATTGGCTGTTTTTTTAAGGGGCTTTCATGAAAACCGTTTGGAAAATTCTCATACCTGCGGGAATCGTGGTTTTGGGCTTTTTTGTAGTCATTGGAATGTCTGCGAGTGCGAAGCAACCTTTGCGCATTCCCCAGGAGCAGTCTGCAACTGTGGTTGACACCATCACCTTAGTTCCAGAGGAAGTGCGCCTGGATATAATAGGAAAGGGTACGGTTCGTGCTTCCCAGGAAGCCATCATTACCTCCACAGTATCAGGGCAAGTTATATACGTTTCGCCTTCTTTTCGCCTGGGAGAATTCATTTCTGGGCCAGAGCAGGGAGAAAAGTCAGTGCTGGTGCGTCTGGATGCTAAACCACTTCTGGCACAGCAAAAGCGAGTCGAGGCAGATTTGCAAATTGCCAAATCCAGGCTAACAGAATTGGAAAGGAATAAAGAGCATTTCCAAAACCATCTCGAAGTGTGCAAAAGGCAGCTAGAGCTTGCGCAGAAAGAATGCAATCGCTTGCAAACACTAGGAAGCAAAAATGCAACGGCAATGAATGCTCTGGAGACTGCGGAAGGCAATCTTCTGAATTACAAAAAGAGTCTTCTGGATGCACAGCTTCAAATAGAGAATCTGCCTGCCAAAATCATACAGGCTCAGGCGGAAATCGATAAAGCAAGCGCGGATCTGGCTTTGGTTAAAAGAGATATAGAACACACGGAAATCAGGACACCTTTTGCATCCCAGGTGGTTAACAAATCTGTGGAAGTGGGTTCATACCTTCAGGCTGGAACGGTTTTGGGCAGGTTGGTGGGCGTAGATGCATACGAAATTGCGTTGAGTCTTACTCCAGAAGACTTGAATAAACTGCCTTCTGTTCCAGCAGGGGCTTTGCCTGAGTTTGCCCGTGATCCTGAATTTTTAGGAAGTCCCAAGGCTACGATTCAATGGCTGTCCTACGCAAACAGGTATAGCTGGGAAGGGAATGTGATACGCCTTGAGCCTATGGATGCCAAAACAAGAACATTCCCTTTGGTCGTAGAAGTCAAAAATCCCTGGCAATCCTTAGCCCAAAAAAAGGGTATGCCTCTTATGCTAGGGAGCTTTTGTGAAGTAAAGGTAGAAGGGGAAAAGCTGGATTGGATGCAAATTCCAGAGACTGCTTTGCATGAAGAAGATACAGTTCATTTGCTGAGGGATGGAAAACTTTTTATTGCTTCTGTGGATGTAGTGCATCGGCATCAAGGCAAAGTCGTTATACAGCCAGCAAGCACTGTTCCCGATCTTGCTATTATTTACGGGACATCCAGAGAATTGTCCGATGATCAGGCCAAAGAAGCAAGGGTAGTGGCAAAAAAGCAGTTTGAATCCTGGAAAGAAGGCGGCAATCTGGAATTTGTGGAGTTCCCTCGCATTCTGTTTTGTTCGTTTCGAGTGAAGGAGAACGAAAAAGAGGCGCAGTCTCTTCTTCAGGGGATGGAAACCTTTGTCAGGTCTTTGAAAGTGCCAAAAGGGCTTCGCCTTGCCGTAGTCCAGAGAAAAGGCTTTTTCCCTTGTTTTGGGTTTGGAGAAAAGCTTATTACTTCCAAGCTGCGCTATCCTGTTCCTGGAATGCCATTGCAGACTAATCCCTCTGAAAGCAAAACCAAGGAGGGAACACGATGAAAAGCCTGATCGCTTCTGTAGCTAAGCATCCTGTTCTTTCTAATCTTCTGATGCTCCTGATCCTCTTTGGGGGTCTATATGGGTTTAGCTCCATGAGAAAAGAAGTTACCCCGCAGATTCGGATCGATATGGTGCAAATCCTTGTTCCTTTTCCAGGTGCTTCTGCCCAGGAAGCAGAGGAAGGGATCATCACCAAGATAGAAATGGCTTTGCAAGGATGCTATGGAGTCGATAAAATCGATTCTACAGCTTTGGAAAACACTGCCTTGATTATGGTCACGCTGCAAGATGGGCTTTCTGAAACAACGAAACAACAGACAGTAATCGACATCAGAAGCAGGGTAGAGCAGATCAGCGATTTTCCTGAGCAAGCTTTAAGACCCAGGATTACAGAGATTGTTAGCTATACAGAAGCATTTTTAATGGCTCTCCATGGGGATGTACCTGAGAGAGTTCTTCGAGAAATGGCTTTTGATATAAAAGATAGTCTACAGGCTTTGAATATCAGCCGAGTAGACCTCGCAGGCGTTCGGCCTTACGAAATACGCATTGAAGTTTCAAGAGCCATGATCCAAAAATGGGATATTACTTTGTCTCAGATTTCCCAGGCTATCCAGCAAGCCAGCATCAATTTGCCAGGGGGCTTGATACGCACAAACGACGAAGAATACCGCATTGAAATACGGAGCAAATACTATAAGGCAGACGAATACAGAGATATCGTGGTCTTGAGTAAAGATGACGGGACAGTGGTTCGCCTCGGGCAAATTGCTCAAATCATGGAAACCTTTGAGCAAGACCAAAGCCAGGGCCGCTTTGAATCCAAACCAGCCGTTATGATTTCTGTATTCTGCGTAGGGAATGAGGACATTCTGGAAATATCAGAAAAAGTATCCCGCTATTTGGGATACTACAATGCCAGGATTCTTTTTCATAAAGCACCAGAGCAAAATATGCGCAAAAAAATTGAGGAGAGCATTCTTTTTGCTGATAAAAATGCTCAGTTTTCCTGGGAAGGACAGAATATTTTGCATGTCCAGATTCCTCTTTATACAGGAAAATCTCTTTCTGCCATCAAGATAGCACAAAAAGAATCAAGCCTTGCTCTCTCTGAGATTGCCCAAGTGCAAGAAGGATTTGAAATAGAAAAAAAATTCCCTCATGGAATGAAGATCAACATCATGATGGATCTTTCTATTATGGTGAAAGACAGAATGTCTTTGTTGTTTAATAATGGACTCCAGGGACTTGCGCTGGTTGTGATTCTCTTATGGATCTTTTTAAACCTTCGGATAGCATTTTGGGTAGCCTTGGGAATCCCCGTGGCTTTTGCCTTTGGGGGAATTACTATGGCGGCTTATGGTCAATCGCTAAACATGATCAGCATGTTTGGGTTGATTATTGTTCTTGGTATTGTAGTGGACGATGCCATTGTAATATCAGAAAATGTAGCAGCCCATAAAGCAAAAGGAAAGAAGACAATGCAAGCGGCAGTCGATGGCACAGCAGAAATGGTATGGCCTGTGTTTTCGGCAGTCGTTACGACGATTATAGCCTTTATCCCTTTGTTTTTTGTTCAGGGAATCATGGGAAAATTCATTGCTGTTTTGCCTCTTGCTGTTGTGAGTACGCTAATAGGATCCCTTGTAGAATCTCTCTGGATTTTGCCTGCTCATCTGGGGCATGAAAAAGAGAAATCTTCGGAAAATCCTGGTAAGCTCGTTCGGATTCGGCAATTTATAGATGGAATCATAGATGCTTTCACTTTTCGCGTTTATGCTCCGATTTATAAACTTAGCTTGAATGCCCGCTATATCACTTTAGGTCTGGCCTGGGTCTTTTTTTGCTTTGGGATTGGGCTGGTCACATCGGGCCTTCTTCCTTATGTTATGTTTCCAGAAGAAGATTCTCTGTTTTTGCAAGCAGAGCTGACCTTTCCTGATGGAACGAGCTTTCCGATTACCCAGTCTGCAATCCAAAAGATCGAAGAGGGAGCAAAGCAAATCAACACGCTTTACTCTTCTCATGGAAAGAACGGCACAATCGTCACAGGAATCTATGCAGAGGCAGGCCAGGGGCAGGGAAGCCAGAATAAGGGAAAAGTTACCCTAGCCTTGGTTGGCCCAGAACTTAGAACCATGCATTCCGAAGTGGTTCTTCAGAATTGGGCGGCTTTGGTAGGGAAAATTCCTAATGCTAAGGTCAAATTCCAATCTTTTGGCGGTGGCCCCAAGGCCGCAGACATTCAGCTTTATCTCTATGAAAAGGATCTGGAAAACCTGAGAAATGCAACCCAGGAAATCATTACAACTCTTGAATCGTTTGATGGTGTTTATGAAGTGGAAACCGACTTGCGTCCAGGAAAAAGAGAATTGCTCATTGAACTTACACCACAGGGGAAAGCCCTGGGGCTGACGCTCTGGAACATCGCAGAGCAACTGCGGTTTGGATTTTATGGCCTTGAGGCACTTAAGCTGCAAAGGGGGCGAGACGAAGTCAAGGTTCAAGTCCGCTATCCTTCCTCGGAAAGAAGCACAATGGCTGATTTATACAATTCTTATATTTACACGCCATCAGGGGAATCGTATCTTTTGAGCGAAGTTGCGAAAATCAAGCAAAAGCAAGGCGTATCCATGATTCTCCGCAAAAATAACCAGAGAAGGGCTTGCATTGAAGCCAAGATCGATATTGCTAAAACAACATCCATGAAAGTAGTCCAAGATTTAAAAAACAATATACTCCCTGCTTTAGCGCAAAAATACCCTGATATCAAGAGCAGCTTTTCTGGTGCGGATGAAGAAAACCAAAAGGCAACAAGCTCTCTGGCCTTTGGCTTTTGCTTTGCCATGTTTGGCATTTTTGCTGTTCTGGCCCTTGTTTTCCGATCCTATCTGCAATCTCTTTTGATTCTTTCCACCATTCCTTTAGGGGTTGTTGGTGCTTTTTTAGGCCACTGGCTTTTGGGCTATCCCTTAACTCTTCTGAGCTTTTTTGGAATTGTGGCTTTGGCGGGTGTGGTTGTCAATGATGCTATTGTGTTGATTGATACGATCAATGAATCGCAGCGTTCTGGCCTTTCTGTAAGAGAAGCTTTGGATAAAGCAGGGCCATCAAGATTGCGAGCTATTCTCTTGACTAGCTTAACGACCATAGCTGGTCTTTATCCTTTGCTTAGAGAACAAAGCTTTCAAGCCCAAAGCCTAAAGCCTATGGCTCTGGCATTAGCAAGCGGTCTTTTCTTTTCCACCATGCTCACTTTGTTTATTATTCCTTGTTTTTATCTTGCTCTGAATGACTTGCGAAGGCTTTGCTTCCGAATTTTCCGAGGAAGCTGGCCAAGTCCAGAACAAGTAGAGCCTGCTTGTCGCAAAGAACACGAAGGATAGATTAATAAGGTCTTGCGTGAGCATCATACGTGTTAACTTTTAACCAAGGAAGAAATACTATGTTAGAAATACAAAAATTAAAACCAGAAGCATCTGTTGGGATCGCAATCGATTGTCTCAATACTTTTATGAAAGCAAATGGAAAGCTTTCTATTTCAGCGTATCAAAACGCAGTAAAAGGTAGATCACAGGAAGAAGTGCAAAGAGAAATAGATAATATGGCGAAAAGGACAGGGGATTTCCGAAAGTTTCTTTTTGGTTGGAATGTTCCTCAAATCCAGTTTCAGGACGCTCATGTTATTGAGAGCATACATGGCAAGCGCTTTCACTCTCTGGAGATTGTAAGAGAAGGCCAGTCGCCTGATTTTATCCGAACCTTCCCGCCTCATGCCTTGCTAGACCAAAATCGTCGGTTTGGCATGGAAGACCAGCAGAACATCCAGGAAATTGAGCTTCCTAGTAAAAAAGTCTATATCCACTGGTTTGACACTACTATGCCTGTGAATGCTTGTGTAGAGCCAAAAACGGAATTGTTTTTTATGAAAGATGATTTTTGCATGTCTCCTGGGAGTCCGCATATCAATTCTTTGTTTTGGGAACTGAGGCGACAAGGGCGGTTTTATCTGATTGTGTTTGGGGTTTGTGATGAAATCTGCAACCTGCGTAATGTTCTTTTGATGCTATCTGCTATTTTCAATGTAATCTATATTGAAGACTGTACATTTCCTTTAGACCCAGAAAAGAGAAACACTGCGATTGAATATATGAAAAACTTTAATCCCCTGGGAGAAGGGAAAACAGGCTCTTTTATGTCTACAACATCATTAGAATTTATGAAACAGTTCTGTAAATAATAATAGGAGTTACGCAAAGAGATTTTTATTTGGGGGAAAATTTTTGTAAAAATTTTCCCCCAAACCCCCTTTAAAAACTTTTATATATTTATTTTCC
>JABWCH010000068.1 GCA_013359215.1 Candidatus Brocadiia bacterium
ACTCTGAGGACAATTTTGTCACTTTCGACGAAGCTATCCGAGATGCATCGAAATTTGCAGCCAAAAGGATTTTTCGGATAGGCTCTTATTCGTGATTAAAATCTTTGCTTTTTTAGCAAACCTCTAGGTAACTGCTTAAATAACTTACCTCATATCGCTATTTTTGTTCCATGATTTTTGGGCAAAGCTTTGTTAAAAAGCAGGATTGGCATCTTGGAACAGTTTTGCAAAGGTTCTTTCCATGGGCTTTTAGCATCAAGCCAAACTTCTTCCATTCTGTTTTAGGAAAGAGCTCCATGAGGTCTTTTTCGATTTTATCGGGATAAGGAGAAGAGGTAAAGCCCATGCGGTAAGTCAATCTTATGACATGGGTATCCACGGGAATCCCGCATACCTTATTGAAGGCATTTTCTAAAATGGCATTCGCTGTCTTTCTTCCAACGCCAGGCAGCAGGCAAAGGTCTTCCATTGTGTCAGGAACATTCCCTGCGTATTTTTCTACCAATATTTTGCAGGCTTCCTGGATGCTTTTTGCTTTTTTTCCAGCAAAAGAAATTTTGGCAATACACTCTGCTAATTCACCTGCTTTTGCATCTGCAAAGTCTTTTGCTGTAGTATATTTAGCAAAAAGCTCAGGAGTAACCTGATTGACCACAATGTCTCTGGTTTGGGCAGAAAGGATTGCAGCCACCAGAAGTTGCAGAGGATTGGAAAAATTCAAATAATATTCTACATCTCCATAGTTTGCTTTAAGTAAAGCAAGCATTTCCATCGCAACTTGGTTTTTGTTTTCTGTTTTTGTTTGATTCATAGCTGTTATTTCCCAAAGCCAATCTTTGTAGTTTGTGTCCAACTGTTCTCTGTCTGCATTTCTACACCTTTGATCAGATCTTTCAATTGTATATGGCTGGCCTGGGAATAAGCAGCATAGCGTGCTGCATAGAGTATTGCATTTTTGATATTACCACCTGATATTTCATATTTGTCTGCAAGATATCTGAAATCCAGACCCTCTTCGAGAGGAGCTTCTTGTGGTATCAAGTGCTTCCATATTTGCTCTCGCTCTTTGGCATCAGGCATATCAAAATGGACTTTTAAAGAAATTCTTCTTTCCAATGCTCTATCTAAAACAACGTTTCTATTGGTTGTCAGAATGACCACGCCAGAAAATTTTTCCAATTCTTGCAAGATAATGTTCACATCTCTGAATTCCCAGGAATGGCTTGCCATTTCGCGGGAATAGAACATAGAATCCGCTTCGTCCCAAAGAAGCACACCGTCTTGCTCTTTGGCTTGCTTAAACGCAGCCACTATACGTTTTTCTGTTTCGCCAACATACATATTCTGAATTTGAGCGTAGTTTGCAATCAAAAGCTTTTTGTCCAGGTGCTTTGCTATGGCTTCTGCCATCATGGTTTTACCAGTTCCAGGTGCTCCTGAAAAAAGCATTGTTAAGGCATTGCCATAAGGAATTTTTTTGCCTAAGCCCCATGTTTCAAAAATGAGTTTGTGGTGGATTTGCTGGCTAAGAGCGATCTCTATCATCTTTTTCTTTTCTTCAGAAATAATGACATCGCCGAAAGTAAAGCGAGGAGCAATGCTTAAAAGAATCTGCCCTTCATCCTGGCATTCAAAGCATTCTTCTTCGAGCAGAGTGTTGCCTTCTGTCAAATCGCCTAAAAGACGGCGGATCATCTTCTCAGAAAGAAAATACTCTGCATCCAAAATATTTTGTCCACCCCATGTTTTCTCTGTTTCAATAAGGTGGTTGCGGCGAAGTTTGCCTTCTTTGTATAAAAGGCATCTTTTTGTAATCATTTCATTTTCATTGTTGGACAGGATGGCAAGGATTTTTTTCCCTTCGCATCCCCCAATAGACTCTGAAAGACCTAGAGATTCTTCAAGCAAGATAATGAGTACTAGTTTCTCTTCATTGTTCAACTGGAATTCTTTGGCAACCTGCTCTATGGGAAAATTTTCTTTGTTTGGGCCGAATTCTTCTATAGCTATCTGGGCTTTTTTAATGTTGTGTTGTATTCTGCTAATCTCTGAATTGTTTTCTAGCTTGGAAAAAAAGTCTGATAGAGGAGACATTCTTTCGCTTCTAAAAAGTGTAAAAAACTGCGCTTTCCGTTCCATGTGCTGGAGCAAAGAAAAATATAGGTGTATATAGTTTTTGTAGTTTTTTTCTTCGTCGTTTTTCTTTTCTTTGCATGAAGACATGAGGGGCGTTTCGCCCAAAAGAACAGATATAATCTCTTCAGGAAGTTCAAATTCCGCATCCAGGATGCTTTTTTCTTCTCCTATTTCGTCACAGCTAATGATCTGGTTCTTCCTTAAGCATCCCGTTTCCATCAAATAATGACGGGAACGCATCATTTCTAAACGGCTGTTGGTGATGCTTTCCAGAATAGAACGTCCTGTAGAATCTTCATGATCGCTGCTGAAATAACGATAGAGCAAGAATAAAAGGATCTTCTTTTCCATATCTTGCAACTGGTATTTTTCTGTGAATTTGTCTAAAGAAAAAGACTTTTTTTGTTTTAGAGAACATGCTCTTTTATGGCTGATTTCATCCCATTTTTTTTCAATTTGCTTGTTGATATCTTTGTCTTTTTTATCAAAAGGAAAATCAACATTGTCAAAGTCTTTTCTTTGCTTTCGCTCAATCATTAAATCAATCAAACGAAAATGGTCTTCAATGTATTCTATGTCATTGTGGTAATAAGAAGATTTACTTTTGCTACTTTTCTGACGATCCATACGAGGATGCTTCATAGTATTGTTTTTTCTCCAAAAAAGGAATTTTTATGCTAATTCCTTTTAAAATTTATTTCATTTTTGCTAAGGGAATTTAAACATTTTGGTAAGCAAGAGTCAAACGGAATTTTTTCTATTTTTTAAGGCTTCCCTTTTAGCCTGGAATTCCGCTTCTATTTCTTTGTCTCTTTTTTTCAACTGCGCATTGGCTAAGATGAGCATGGCCTGGAATGCTGCTAAAATCTGATAAAGATATTCAAAGTATTCTTGCGATAAAAAAATCACACAGATCATGTAGCCACATACAGAATACTGCATCATATAAGCATAAGGGATACACCATTCGATTTCTTTGCGCTTGAATGCCTTTCTTCTTAAGAAAAAAGCATTCCACTGTATAAAAAATAAAACAGAAAGAAAACTACCAAAAGAAAGAAAGCCAGAATCAGCCAGAATTTGCATATAAGCATTGTGAGCTACGTGTGCTTCTGGGCGAATAGAAGTTTCTACAGGAGGCGCGTACTCCCAATAGATTTCCACCATGGTTTTTGGCCCTGCGCCTGTCAAGGGATTTCCCAGACCTATATAAAAGGCTGTTTTCCAGCTATGCAAACGGCTAATCGCAGAACCATCTTTTTCTGTTTCTTTCAGGGTGGAATAGCGTTCCAATAGAGACTGGGGAGCAACCGCAAAAAAGACAATAATGGCAAATACCCAGAATAGAACTGTGAGGATTTTATTTCTCCAGCTCCAGCTAATCAAGAATAATACAGTGCATGTTCCTAAAAGGCCACCTCGCGAATGCGTCCAGAGAATCGTGAGCATGCAAAAAAAACACACTCCCCAGTAAATCAGTCGCAGCCAAAGACGCTTTTCCATTTTCCCAAGATAGTACAATATGGGTATTGTCATGACAAGAGACATAGCAAAATCGTTATTGTCCTCGATTGTTCCGCCTGGGCCATGGTGTATCTTACCACCTCTTAAACCACCAATTAAACCTGATTTTACTCCATGAAAGCCCAAAGCAGAAGCAAATGCAATCATGGTCAGCTTGAGGCGATCCTGCGTATTGATCAAGGCAACGGTAAGTGCTGCAACAAAAAAGATTTTGCTATATTCTGAATATTTGTCCAGGCTTGCCTCCATGTTTACAGAAAAAATAACCGAAACAGTCAGGAAAAGCCAAAGCAAAAAGAGGATCACCGTGGCAAAAGAAAACCGAAAGAATTTTTCTTTTTTGTTGATCAGAACCCCAATAATCATAGCGATAGCAACATACTTTGACCACTGGATGTCTTTGGCAAATCCCCAGCTTAAATCCTGTAAGCGCATGTAAGCCAGCCAGCAAAAAAACAAAAGCCCTAAAAAGGGCCTTACAAGAGCTAGAGGTATTCCTAAGCTGCAAATGGCAGCAACAATGAGATCTCGCATAGATTAAGCCTTTTTATGGAGGTGTCATTTTTACAACCTTTGGCCCAAGGACTTTGGTTAGCCACACAGGTAACCTTTTCCATACTTTTATGGCTAAGCCTAGCTTAGGGTTAAGAGAGCTTGTATCGGGCATAGCAGGGATAGTGTTTAGACAGTATTGATAAAAAAGAGGCTGTGCATCAAAACCCTGGTTGACTTTAAAATCATAAGAGCCTGTTCCCTTTTTGCTTCGCCCAAAATCAAAATACCTATATCCCTTTTCTACGCCGTATTCCATGAGCTTTAGATACATGAAATTGTTGGGCTGGTATTCCCAGTATTCTGGCAAAGAACCGCCAAAATAGGGCAAAACTGTGTCTTTAAAGAAAAAACTCAGGACACCAGCAATAGGTTTATGATTATATTGTACCATCAAAACATCTGTATTTTTAGGAAATTCTTGGAGAATATTTTTCAAAAAGCTAAAAGAAAATACAGGAGAGCCTAAATTTCGGACGCTCACAGCATATATATGATAAAAATCTTTTAAAAATTGCAGTCCTGTCTGGGTTTCCAGACCTGAGCTTATCCCTTTTCTGGCTGAGGCCCTTGCTTTACGAGGGAATCTTTCAAGGCATTCTTCTTTTGTAGATGGCAGCTCTTTAATAAACGTAACATAAAGGTCTTTTGTTGGCAAATCTGTTTTTAATGTGCTGATTTGTCTGAGTTCCATATAGCCAGCTTTGCGCTCTTTCGTAATTTTGTTGGCTTCTTCCAGGATAAAATCCGTAGCGGCCAGGTCGTCTGCACATACTCCGCCATAAACCGCAAAAGGCAGGGAAACCATTGCTTTGCCGCCTAAAAGGCTTTGCAGGAAAAACAAGGGTAAAATAGCGCAGATTTTTCCATCTTTTTTGGCGAAGAAATAGTATGGCTTATAACCAAACGTCTTTTCTATCGCATTTTTCCATCCGCTCAAATGGAAAAAAGTGCTTTGTGGATGGTTTTGAACGTATTCATCCCATTCCTGGCGATCTTTTTCTTGTAAGAGGTGTATTTCAAATTTTTGTTCTGTCATGGAAATGCCTATAATTTATTGAATTTTTTTGAAAGATAATGGAGAATAAAAACTATAAAGCAAAAAAACAGGTATTTTCATTTCATATTTTGCAAGATATTGCTGTATCCCTTCTATGATTTCCTGATAGCGATACCTGGCGGACAAATGAAATAGACAAAGGGCAGAGACGTTGCTTGCTTTGGCAAGCTGGATGACTTCCTCTACAGTTGCATGTGTGTTTTCTTCTCTATCTTCTAGTTTTAAAAAAGTAGCATCATGAAGCAATACTTCAGAGCTTTGTACTGTTTCTTGATCTAAAGGCATAGAATCGCCGGAGAAGCATAAAAGATTTTGGGTATATGTCTCTGTTATTTCCTTTTTGCCTTTGCTCTGTATGATTTGTATCAATTCTTTTTGCGGAATGTCTCTATAGCAAGCCTTTAGCCTGTTTCTTTCCTCTGCAATCTTATACCCAAGGCTCAGTGTGTTATCAATATGCTTGGAAGCAAAGGCTTCTAAATAGCGGTTTCCTGAAAGAGGAAGCCTGTCGCCAGGGGATATTTCTTTCCAGACAATTTCGTAAGGAACTTTGCCTATGGTTTCTTTGATATAGCGATATATTTTGGCTATATTCCTGTCTGCTTTTGGGTAGTAAATATTAATGGCTTTTTCCGTGTCTCCCATAGAAGATGCTCTGGAACTAAGTAAACCAGGCAATCCTGAAATATGGTCTGCATGTCCATGCGATATGAGAACAGTATTGATCCCAAAAATCATATTGCGCATGGTAACGCTAACGCCTTCTCCAACATCAAGCAAAAGGTTGTCTGGTTTATAGTAAAACCATGTAGAATATTTTGCTAGAGAAAATCCGCATAGATTATCAACGATTTCTAATGAAAGAGACATACCCTTCCTTTTTGAAAATATTTTTTAGGGCGATATAATTCTTTATCCTGTAAAAATTTAACATCCCATCGCATAACGCTGTCAACTTAAGAAGGTCAAACTGAAGCAGTCGCTCCGTGTAAGCCTTCTTGCAGGAATCAAAAAAACAGGTATCAAGCTTTTCTTTGTGCCAGGCTTAGGCGTGGTCGGCTAAATATTTTTTTGTTGCATTTATTGGTTTATGGAATCCATGAAGGCAGTATAAAATCAGGGCAATCAGGGTTTTCTTTGGTCAGGGTATCGCAGGGTGTAACTCCTGTGCCAATCAGGATGCTGGCTATCCCGAAATTTTTTGCCCCTCGGATATCGTACAAAAGCTGATCGCCAATCATCACCATATTCTTTGTTCCTGAGCGTAAATAGGCTTCCTGGAAGATGGGTGAATATGGTTTACCCAACCTTATAAATTCTCTTTCCTTGCAATCAGGATAGCGAAGCTTTAAGGCTGTTTCCAAAACAAGAGCCATGCTTCCTGCTGTGATTCCAAACTCTTCTTCATTTTTGCGATAGATAAGATCAGGGTTGGGCAAGATAAGTTGAAATGGCTGCCTGGCTTCTATTTTTTTAAAAAGCATAGAAAGAGCCATATCCATATTCTCTAAGAAAGGAAAGCCCATTTCATCGCATACCACGAGAACATCCCAGGAAGAATACTCCTGGATGGGAACGACTTTTCCTCCTGCTATATGAACATATTCTGAAGAATCTTGAGTGCCTAATACTGCGCAGCCGTGGCCGACCAGGTCATGATTCTGAAAATACGAAACCAAAAGAGTGCCAGAAGTGATGATTCGCTTTGCTTCTATACTCAATCCTAAACGATGGAAGCGAGATACGGATGTGGATACAGAATGGGCAGCATCATTGGTAAGAATAAAATAAGGCTTTCTTGATTGGTTCAGCCTATCAATAAAGGGAATCGCTCCTGGAACTGCATCTTTTTGGTATACAAGAACACCGAATGCATCCAATAGGATGGTTTCGTATTTGTCTAAAATTTCTTGTATTGTAATGGTATTAATTTTCATATTTTATTTTTTTTCAGACTGGCTTTTTCTCCTTCTCTCCCTATTTTTCCTCTGCTTTAGCTTCTGGTTTAATGGATGCAAAGGCTTTGAGTTGCGCCAGTGCATTGACTTCATCTCGGTTTACAGTCATCAAACAGCGATCCAGAAGGTTCGTGAAGGCTTTATAGCCATGACAAACTTTATAAAGCTGGCGACACAATTGTATTGCTTGTCTAAAATTGCGAATAATATCTCCTGGAGAGATATTGGTATACTGGGGAAGAGAAGTAAATATTTTCCCTTGTGCCCAAGCCTGAGATGCAAGAGCAAGGCCAAAATCAGGAAGCCTGATATCTTCTTTTAGTCCCAGCATTGCTTCCATGCTTTGAGCAGGCTGGATACGCTTGACCAATTCTTTTTCTAACTTTTGAAACATTTTTAATGTTTTTGGCTTTCTGCCATAAACCTTTTTGCTTTCAAAAACCAGGGAAACCAGAATGATAAAAAGGTCTGTTTCGTTTTGCTCTTCAAAATAGCCGCTAAAAAACAACTCTGTCAGTTGTATTTCGTATCCATTGACAAAGCACGCAAACCTTCCTTTGGATGTAAGGCCACCAGAATTGAGATAGCCTAGCGACTGCAATAAAGTGAGTTTCTTTTTGACAAGCCTCTGCTGCTCTTCGTGTATTTGTTTTTTCTTTTGTTTTCCGCCTAATTTTTCGGCTAAAGAAAGCTGATGGAAAGCTCCCAGGCTTTTTTCACAGGCATGAACAACGTCTTTCCCCAATCTTTCATATAGAGCCAGCAATGTGCTGTAGGAAAGATTGAACTGGCTTTGGATTTCTCCTAAATTGCCTTTTAGAACTTGCTTTAGATCGGTTTGTGTGACCAAATCGCTACAAAGATTTGTATAAACATATCCGACAGTATCGATCCCTCTTCGCCCCGCTCTTCCTGCCATTTGCTGGTATTCAAGTGTTGTAAGCTTTCTGACTTCAACTCCATCAAATTTTTTTAAAGCATGAAAAACAACGCTGCGGGCTGGCATGTTTATGCCTAAAGCAAAGGTTTCTGTTGCAAAAAGCAGTTTTATAAGCCCTTCTGTAAAGAGTTGTTCTACGATTTCTTTTAAAGCAGGGATCATCCCTGCATGGTGGTATCCAATGCCTCGGATCAAGAGCGTGCAAGGCTCTTGTTTTAAGGCGGTTTTAGGCAATTTGTATGCTTGAACAAGATCCAGCACCCTCTGCTTCATTATATTTTGCTCTTGTTCATTGAGCAATTGATATTTACGACAAAAGAAAGCATTTGCTTCACATTCTTTTCGAGAAAAAACAAAGTAAAGAGCAGGATAGTGCTTTTCTTTTCTTATGGTATCTAAAATATTCTCGATAGCTTGGGTGGATGTTGTTCTTGTTTTCCAATCTTTGGCTAAAGCAATCTTTTTGAGCTTTTTAGGAAGAGTTCGAGCAGCATCTTCAAAGGGAAGCATCCCTTGCTCTTCTATATAGCAAATTTCTTTTAAAGGCACAGGACGCTTGTCTTCCATGACCACTTCGATCTTTTCTGCTCGGATTTTGCTAATCCAATCCGCAATTTCCATTACATTGGGGACTGTGGCAGAAAGGCATAAAATTCGAATATGAGGAGGGGCGAAAATAATGCTTTCTTCCCATACTGAACCTCTTTCAATATCGTCCAGATAATGCACTTCGTCCAGGATTAAATACATGACATCGTCAAAACGTTTTGGGTCTTCAAAAATAGCGTTACGGAAGATTTCGGTTGTCATAATCAAGATAGGGGCTTCATTGTTGAAGCTGACATCTCCTGTCATGATGCCTACTTTTTCGCGCCCAAAAAGCTGACCAAAATCACGAAATTTTTGATTAGAAAGTGCTTTGATGGGGGCTGTATAAAGAACTTCTTTGCCTTCCTTAAGGGCTTTTGCTATAGCATATTCTGCAATTAAAGTTTTGCCAGATCCTGTAGGAGCAGAAATGATTAAGGATTTTTTTTGTTCTATAAATTGTATTGCTTGTTCCTGGAATGCATCCAGGGATAGACCTCGGTATTCCATATTTGTTTTCTCAGATTTCTAATCAAAGCTCAAGAGGCTTCATTGTCTTTGTCAGCAGAGTCTTTTTTCTGAAAAAAATTCCAAAACAAAAGAATAATAAAAAACCAAAGGAAAGCTTTGATACTGTAAGGCAAATACCTGGGCAAAAGGGTGCATAGTCTGTTGGAGGAAAAATAGCTAGGCAGGGATTCTAAAAGCCTTGCAAAGCTTGCCAGAATGCTATCCAGAAAAATTCCCATAATACTTGCATAACTTAGGATAATAATAAATATCAATGATATAAGAAAGAAAAAAAGTCTTTGAATAAACATAATTCAGGCTAGTTCATAATTCTTAAGACAAGAGAAATTGCCAGAATAGGGCTTGCCAGGGTAATAGCAAGAGACAAAAGTCTGGCTATCCCAGACAATAGCAATGTTTTAGGCAGAACACAGTATATACTTACTACAGAAATCGAATGGGCTAAATATATAACAAGATAGCCCGCTATCCATGTACCATAAGAAAATAGCCATCCCAAAAAAAATCCTATAGTCATAGGAAAGCAAAAAAAGGAAAGGGTGATGAAAATTTCTTGAAAGCTGCCTGCGCCTTTAAGCATGAGTATACTTAATTTTAATCCCAAGATTAGCGAAGACAAAGCTGCTGTAGCAATCAACAAAGAAGCCAAGCCTCGCAGCCAAAAAGTAGCATATTGCGTTTGCAATATACTGTAGGAGACTGCAAAAGAAAAAATATAAAATACAAAAACGATTGCCAAAGCTGGCAAAAAATACAATGGATAGCTTTCTGATTCAGGCTTCTCTGATAGAACTTCACCAAAAAATTTTGCATAGAGCTTGCTATTTTGAACAAAATTTTGCAGATCCTCTTTGTTCAAAATAGGCTGCTGCTTTTCTTCATAGTTGTTGATTTCGTTTTCTATATTTTGTATCTTTTGTTTATGCGACATATTGACTTTCTTTGAGTGTATCTTGTTAAAGCCGCCTCTTCATCTGCGGGAGTGATCTCATGCAGGCTTTTGTCCAATGCAAAGTCTTAACTATAGTTTTGCAGATTTTTTTAACTAATTATAATCCAATAAATTATATCATTAAATTTTAACACAAAAAACACAAAATATCTCAAACGGCACAAAAATATAACTATATATCAGATAATAGCTTATATTTTTTTGTACTTTTTGTGTTCTTTTTTTTTGTGTTTTTTGTGCAAAAATCTTCAAAAGTATAGAACTTAACAGCGTTAGCTTATCTTAATATTTTTTTTATCTTTCTTCAAGAATTTTCTCGTTAATTTTGGATAACTGGTTACCTTAATTTTTAAGAATCTATATTGCAATATATTGTATTAGAATATGTTATAAATATATTGCCCGACTGATTATTGTTCTATTGTTTTTTATTTTGTTCCTGTTTTATAAACTACAGAGAGTATCCAACTGTCGGCCAGCCTTGTCCAGATATAGTCTCCTTGCTTGACTTGTTTGTGATCCAGGATAACTTTTTCGCCACTATATATATAGGAAATACTATAGCCACGGTTTAAGACAGCAAAGGGCGAAAGTGCCTGGAGCTGTAGACTAAGGTTATGGAGGCGTTTGGTTTCCGCATCTATGCGCTTTTGAATAGCTCTGGATAGAAGAGCAGACAAGCTATCCAGATGCTGATGGTATCTTTGTATACGCGCCAGGGGCTGCTGGAGGGCTATCTGATTAGAGATATTAGCAAGATACATTTTGCGCTTCTGCATGTACCTTTCCATGCTGGTGTTGAGCTTTTGGGATAAAAGATCCAGCCTTTGCTGCAAATGGCGTACTCTGTCTATGGGCTTAATTAAAGCTCTATGGGAAGAGAGACGATCTAAATAGGAGCGTGCCATATAAAGGCGGTTCTGGATTGCCATTTGCATCTGCCTTGTTCTTGACTGCAAATATTCGTGGATCTGGTCTAAGCGTGGCACGGCAATCTCTCCCGCCTCTGTGGGTGTTAGAGCGCGTTTGTCGGCCACAAAATCTGCTATAGTGACATCGATTTCATGCCCTACTGCTGAAATTACAGGGATGCGGCTTGCATAGATAGCATGGGCTACGATTTCTTCATTGAATGCCCAAAGATCTTCGAGACTGCCGCCGCCTCTTCCTGCGATAATCACATCTACATCAGGAAGTTTTTCATTTACTGTATAAAGCGCGTTGGCAACTTCTTGGGCCGCACCTTCTCCCTGTACGCGCACAGGATACACCAGAATGGAAATATTCGGACATCTTCTGAGAATTACGCTGATAATGTCTTGCACCGCTGCCCCTGTGGGAGATGTGATAAGGCAAACTTTTTGGGGCAAATAAGGCAAGGCTTTTTTGTGTCTGGGATCGAATAGTCCTTGCGCTGCAAGCTTTTTCTTGAGGTTTTCAAAAGCAATCAGCAAAATACCAGCACCTCTGGGCTCTATGCTTTCCAGGGTAATCTGGTATTTGCTTTGAGGCCCATAGATACTAAGCTCTCCACTTACCAGCACTTCCAGCCCGTCTTTTAGCTCAAAATCTATTTTTTTCGCTGTGTGCCGCCAGATAACGGCATTGATCTGGTTTTCACTATCCTTCAGCGTAAGGTATATATGGCCTGATGTATGGCATTTTAGGTTAGAAATTTCGCCTGTCAGCCATACAATGCCAAGGCTTTCAACCTTGTCTTTGATGATTTTGGTTAATTCTGTGATGCTGTAAGGTTTTGGGGATGGCTTATTTTCCTCCTGGGGCTTTTCCTGAGCTATTTCATCAGTCATATTGCTCTTCTTTGTCTAATTTTTGCCATTCAATTTTGCTTTTTTTGATCCATTCTCTTACCAATCGTTCCATCTCTAAAAGGCAAAGCATGTCTTCCGATCTTTTGATGAGTTCGTCTTTGTTTAATTTTGTCCCTTCTTTGCGTGCTGTTACAACAACGATATGGTAGCCCCACGAACTTCGGATGGGCTGGCTAAGAGTATTTTCTTTAAGATGGTAAGCCTGGTCTACGACATCCTGGTATGTTTCAGAAGGATGAGGTGTCCATCCTATGTGTTTGAGGAATCCGCCAAAAATCGTGGAAGCTGTCCATCTGGGTATCCAGCCTAAATCGCCACCCTGGTATTTGGTGCTTTGGTCTTGTGTATGCTTTTGGGCAGCCTGAGCAAAGTTGCTAAGATCTTTCTGGATTTCCTTGGAAAGCTCTAATGCCTTTTGCTTTACAGCATCTTCTTCCTGAGGAGTTATGGGCTTTTTGGGATCTTTGCTTTTAACAGCGAGGAAGATATGGCTCATTCTGATTAGCCCATCGCACAAAGCAAATTCTTCTTTTTGAGCAAACTCCTGAAAGTCTTTCTGATTATATTTTTGAGCAACATGCTTGCGGAATTTAGTGATGGTGCGAATTCGATTTCGGAAAATCTGGAAGTCCACTCGGTATTTTTCAAAGACGACTTTTCTCAGTGCGCCTTTTACTTCCTTTTCATTGGTGATTTCTTGCCAGATATCTACTAATGTCTTTTGGTCTTCTGTCTTGAGCATCCTTTCCTGGCATTCTTCAAGCCATTTTTGGTGTTTTTTCTTGAGAGTTGGACTGCTGGCGATGATTTCTTGCAACTTTTGCACAAAGAGAAAGGTGCTTTCTAAACCCCACCTGAGATAGTATGCCAGGAAAGGCTTTTCGTATCGTTCTACATCTTCTATATAGTCCTTGGGCAAGCATTTTACAGAAACGTTTTCCGTGTTTTGGTCTATGATTTTAAATATGATCATTTCTTGGAGATGAAAGCGTACCAAAGCTGGCTGCAAGGATTCGATTTCGTCTTTGTCGTAACTTTTTTCCAACACTTCCATCAGATCTTTCTGGGTGATGGCCTCTCCATTGATTTTAACTAAAACTTCCTCTTGTGCCTGGCAAACAAGCAAAGCCAGGAAGCAAAAAGCAAAAGCGAATATAGAATTCAAAGATTTCATGATCGTTCCTTAATATAAGCACAAAGGCTTTTGAATACTTGACTAAAGTAGATTTTCCATGGCCCATGTTGCGATTTTTTCGCCAAAACGGACTTCTTTTCCTGTTTCCAGGCCAGAAAAAGCAATCTGGGGGTTGCTGAAAAGCAAAATAACAGTAGATCCCATCTGGAATCTTCCTAGTTCCTGGCCTTTTTCCAGGGAAATGCCCTGGTATTTTTTTGAAACCACGTTTTTTTTGCCCTGGTTGGATTCCAGAGTATCATACACCACTTTGATTTTTCCCACAACAGTAGCCCCAACTTTGATGACTGCTACTTTGCCTGCCTGGGGGGTTTCGATAAGGCTGATGAGCCTTTCGTTCAAAGTAAACAGCGCAGGGATATTCTTGACTGCAAAAGAATTTACAGGATACAATGTTCCTGGAATATAGAAAAGCTCTTCTAAACTTCCAGCAACAGGGCAATGGATTCTATGATAATGTCTTGGGCTAAGGTATAGAGTTATATATAAACCGTTCTGGAAAAGAGCAGCATACTCCTGGTTCACTACCAGATGTTGCAGGGAATAAGAGATTCCTTTTGCCTGAAACAGAGTATTGTTTTCTATTTTCCCAAAGCATCCTATCACTCCATCCACAGGAGATACAATGCTTTGTGGATTTCCATCAATCGGTCTTGCTTCTTTTTTCAAAGAACGGGTAAAGAATTCATTGAAATTTTTATAAGAAGCTGTCTCTACTTCTTTCATGTCAATTTTATAAATTTTTTGAAAAATTTTAATCCATAACCGCACAAAACAAGCAGGCAGCTTTCTTTCTGCAAAATAGCCGATGATCCTGCTCAAAAGATTCTTGGGCAATATTTTAAGTATAATATATCTAATCATTTGGCATAACCTGTTTAAAAATAGTAAGACGTTCATGTCATGCTGGGTGAATCGAAAACATCATCATTTTAAATGTAGCATATATTTTTTCCAGCCTGTTTCCAGCACAGGAATGTCGGACTCGAATTCTTTAAGAAAAGCCTTTTCTTCTCTTCCCGAATATTGGCCTTTGTTCATTTTTATGACAAAGTTCTGGAATCGGGTTTGGTAGTCCTTTTCTGTGTGTCGCCATAGATAGTAGTAAAGTCCCCAGGATTGGGCATAGAAGGTTGCTGCTTCTTCAGGGTCTTTGTTGATGTATTCCAGAGCATTTCCATGCATCATCTTATCAATAGGGATGTATCTTTTGTCTAAAATTTTTCTTTGCAGCCACAAAAGGCGGCTTCTGGATAAGCAGTCTACTTTGACTTTTTTCCCATCCCATTGGTAACCTTCAAATTGGGTCGCAACAGCTTCAGCAAACCAGGAAGGTGCGTTAAGATTGGGACAGGAGTTGAAATGGTACAGATGCGCGCCTTCATGGATAAGCTTTTCCATGAGGTCTTTATGGCTATTTCTCATCCAGGCTACGCCTATAAGATCTCTGCTGGTTGCAAAGCCGCCAGCCCTGACCTGGGCAGCATTTCCACTGCTAAGGCAATAGGAACGATAGTCTTCGTAGTTTTTAAAAGCAAACACTTTCATGCGTTTCTTGGCAGGCAGATCAAAAATTCTTTTGTATTCCTGATACGAACCTTCCATAAAAAGCGTTAGCTCTTCTATATAATTTTTGCCTATGTTGGTTTTGAGGTCGTAATTTTCGCTGCTTTTTGTCCAGGCTTCTGACCAGTTGCTGCGAAGATTTTCCAGGTCTTCTGGAGTATACCATTTGTTTTTGTATTGGACATAGCCGCCAGCAAGAAGCTTTTTCTCGTCTGGTGTCATCCATTTTCCATCATGGAGGATAAAGCCAGCTTCCAGCTTTTCTTTGGTTTCTTGTGTTACCCATTTCCCTCGGTATTTGACAAAGCCCTTGGTTCTTTTCTCTTTTTCATCTCTGCTGATGAGCATGCCATGATGAGGTATAAACCCTTCCTTGGGAATGGGTATGCCTAAGAATTCCGCCAGGAATTTGTCTATTTTTCCCTTGCTTTGGGGGACTATATCCAAGAGTTTGATGAAGGTCTGGTTTCCTTCTTGCAGGAGATTGTTTTCAAAACAAAAAACCCCTAGATAGTACATTTCTTTGGCTTCCAGGGCTACCTTCTGGAAAAATTGGTATATCTGCAAAGGAGACATAGAATACCACTGATAGCGCGATTCTCCCTGGGGAAAGGTTACCTTGAACTGCTCTTCGTTTGCCCAGACAAGATTGACGCTAAAATCTTTGCTGATTTCCAGCTTATTGTCCATAAGCTTATTTCCATTGATTCCCTCTATCAGCTTTTGGAAAAGATCGGCCATGGGTTGTATCTGGCGGATTCGCTCTTCGACTTTTCCTTTGAGTTCGGGAGTCTGGAGTTCCTGAGAATAGGCTTTGAATTTCTCTATTGCCTTATTATAGCTATAGGTCTTTACAAATTCATCCAGGATAGCATAGCGCATAGGAAATTCTTCTTTTTCTGTTTGTAAAGCCAGTTCACGAGCCAGCTTTTCCTGCTCTTTTTCTTCTTCTTTTTTAAGCTGCTCTTCGAGAGCTTTTTGGGCTGCTTTCTCTTTTTCTTTCTGGATTTCCAGCTTTTCTTTTTCTGCCTGAGAAACCAATCTGTTTTCATAAAGAACAAAGCCATCTTGAGGCATGGGAATGTCCAGAGCTTTTGCATACAAGGCTTCGATTTTATGCTTATCTTGTTCCTCTTGAGAGTTTTTCCAGGCATGAACCAGGAAACTCTGGGCAAATGCAGATTCTTTTTTTTCCAGAGCATAGAGTGCCGCATGGTATGGATTCTTTTCAGAAAATTCGGTTGCTTTCATAAGCGTGAAAAAGTCCTGGGATGGAACTTTGTTCCACGCCAGACTGATTCTTTCTCTTGTATTAGGAATATAAAGCTGAATATGTTCTAGGTTGGTGTTTTCTTTGTCTATTTCACATAGCCCTATATCTGCCAAAGTAATAGAAAGAACTTTAGTGGATTTTCTTACAGAATCCAGAAATTCCTGGAAGAATTTGTATTGTTCCTGGACATAGTTTATTTCTTCCTGCAACTTTTGCTTGCTGGAAATATACGACATTTTGGCCTTATACAGTTCGATTTCTTCTAACGCCTTTTGATATTGGTAACTCTCCAGATAGGCATTGGCTTTTTCTTTGCATTCTTTTAGCAATTCATCGTCTTTGATTTCTTCTTTTTTGGTTTGTGCTGTCTGCGTTTTTTCTACATCAACAGGGGTGTTTTTCCAAAAAACAGAAGAAAGGAAAAAAGCAAAGAGTAAAAAAACAGCGGCTACTGCTGTTGTTGTAAACCAAGCAGGGGGGGCTTCTCCGTTGTCCTTTCGCAAGGGCTGCAAGCTGCTCTTGAAAATATAGGTTTGTTTGCCAACCGTGATTTCATCGCCATGCTGTAGCTCTTCGCGGATGATCCTTTGTCCATTGAGCCATGTCCCTTCTTTGGAAGCGCGGTCGCAAAGGTAATATTTGTCTTCTTCGCAAAGGATAAAGCAATGTTTAGGCGAAACCAAAGCGTCTTTCAGCACAAGCGTGTTCTCTATATCACTTCCTATATTGCAGGTTTCTTTTATGAGAACAGGGCTTCCATATCCTTTTTTGTACAGAGGAAGCAAACAAAAGGTTTCTTCTTGCAATGCTTTTGGCCTTGCCTGGTTAGAGCTGCGGAAGATAAAATACTGTAAGCCCATCTGTATTTCATCGCCGTGCTTTAGCACTGCTTTGTCGATGGGTTGTCCATTGACTTTGGTCTTGTTGGTGCTTTTCAAATCCAAAAGAGTAAAAACGCCTTCTTTGATCTCGATTTGGGCATGGCGTTTGGAAATTTCCTGAACATCCAGGAAAATATCGCAAGACCTGTCCCTTCCAATGCAAATTTTAGGCTGTGCCAGCGGAATTTCTTCGCCGCCGCGTTCGCCTGAAAGGATCACAAGATAATGCTGCTCTTTGGGCAAATCAGGATTCAAAAACAGCAAAGCTTCTTTCCCAATCAGAATTTCATCTCCGTGTTTAAGCGGCGATTCTGTAACTTTGACACCACAAACACGAACGCCGTTTCGGCTTTCTAAATCTTTTAGCCAGTATCTGCCCTGGCAAAAGTAGATTAAAGCATGGTTTGCAGAAACAGAGTTCTTGGGGATTACCACATCGTTATCTTCATGCCTGCCGATTTTTGTTCTTTCTTGCAAAGAAATGATCTCGTTTTCTCTTTCCTGGCATAAAAAGCGAAGGCAGGCTTCTTGTTTTTTTGTGTCTTCCAGCAAAAACAGGGCAGTCCATTTTCCAAAAGAAACTTTATCTCCATCTTGCAGCAGTGCTGTCTGGATTCTTTTCCCATTGACCCTTGTGCCATTGGTGCTTTTGGCATCTTTGACAAAGTATCTGTCTTCTTCCTGGTCTATGCTTGCATGATGGCTTGAAATGCTGGAATCAGAAATAGAAAGCTGCTTGGAAGGCAGCCTTCCTATCTGGAAGGGAAGCACAGCAATGGCTATAGTCCGATTCAGATCAGGCTGGAATAGACGAGGCAGACACGATGTAATCCGAACCAAAAAATTTTTAGATCCAAAGCTGACCATATCTCCATCTTTTAAAATGCCTTCATCGCATATTTCCATGTTGATTCTGGTTTTGTTCGTGCTTCCTAAGTCTTGAAGATAGTATTGGCCGTCCTTGGAAAAGATTTTAGCATGATTCCCAGAAACGCTTTCATTTTCTATGGTAATCTTGACATCTTGAGATCTGCCTATAATAGCAGGAGTCTCCACATGCAAAGGCTCCCACTTATTTTCATCTGACATACTAACAAGAAATAGTTCATTCATAATTTTTTCTCGGAAGATAATTTCATTA
>JABWCH010000446.1 GCA_013359215.1 Candidatus Brocadiia bacterium
GGAAAATAAATATATAAAAGTTTTTAAAGGGGGTTTGGGGGAAAATTTTTACAAAAATTTTCCCCCAAATAAAAATCTCTTTGCGTAACTCCTATTAATTATTTAATTCTGATTCCTTATGGGAACATTTCTACTTCAAGCCATGAATATTTCAAATCGCTTCCTGCTTCACTCCACCATCGTTTACGGCTTTGGTTGATTGTGATACCCTGGGGTGTCATAATTTGTTCTATTTCTTTTTCTTGCAAAACCATGAATAAAAGATTGCATGTGGTTTCTAGCTTTTCTATAACCGTTCTGCGGAAATCTCCTGTACGAGCTTTTTGGACAAAGTCATCTAAAGTGTAGTTTAAAAGGCCATTCATGAATGGCAGGCCAGTATGTTGCATAATCAAGTTGTCCAGAGGCTCACTAGAAGGGATTGTATCAATACCAAAAGTAGCTTTGAGCAACGTTTTCCAAATTTCCATATACTGCTGTGGGTTCGATGCATTTTTAAGCTGCAACAGAAGGCTGGATAAAAAGCCAATCAATCGGCTCAGTTCCATCTGGTCAATCAAAAGCCAGACCTGAATTTGCTGCACGTTCAATGTTGGATTGATTTCCCAAACCCATCCTTTGTCATAAAAAATTCCCTTTTCTTTAAGATCTTCGAGCTTTATCTCGTGCCTTAAAAGAAAATTGTCTATGGTATTTTTAAGCTGGGGGATAAAAATAGTCGTTTTACTGTTGCCTTCTGTCAAAGGCTCAATGGATCGCAAGTAAACAAGGCGGTTAAATTTGGTCCAGATGTCTTTCCAGTTCTCTCCATATCGTTTTTCTACTTCTTCTGGTGGGAATCCGCGACCCATATCGCTCAAAACCTGGTCGAATAAAGAAACTTCTTGCAAATAGTGTTCAAACAAAAGGCGAAGCAAATGGAGCATAGAGAAAGTTTTTTCTCTATAGTCGTCTGTTGCTGCTGAAACAAGAAAATATCCGCCTTCTCCCATTTTTTCTGCTAGATCCAAGATATTTCTGGAAAAATCCTGAACAGCCCTGAGCTTGCTTTCAGCAGGTTTTTCTTCAAAATGGATTCCATAAACACGCACACCTTCTTTTTGCAAGGTAGTCTTAATGTCTTCGTTTATCAACTGTGTAATATCTCTAGGGCTGTCTTTTTCGTGGTTACCTGTAGCCCCTACAACAAAAAGAATGCGAGTGCTGCCTTCACGCCATCGTGCTTTTTTATGGAGGGCCATATCCAGGCCATAATAGAGAGATTTTGCCTCATATCGATAACCGTGATAGGGCTGGTTGTTGATGTTGCGGACGAGTTTCTCTATATTCGAGGTAAAATCATAGATATTTACCACAGAAGGCTCAAAGAGTCTTCCTCTTCGATAAGGATACTTTTTTTCTTTTTCAAAATCATGGAAGAAAGTAAGTCCCCACGCAACATCCAGGGCTTCTGATTTTTTTCTTGAATCTGGTTTAAGAGATTCCTGAGATTTTTCAATGGCTTCAACAATTTTTTGTCTTGTAGGCGAGCCTAGTGAGGAATCAATGAGGAACATTATATCTAGCTTATTCAATTTCTCTTTTTCTTCTTTGATTTTAGAAATCATTTTTTGCGTATCATCGCTCTTGTCTCCACTCAAGAAGGCGATCTGGAAGAGCCTTTTTTGTTGGTTGCTTTCGCTTTCCAGCAAAGGATAGCGTAGCATATTATAACGCCATTCGCTTGCTTCCGTTTCTTTTGCAATGATAGAAGTGGAGTTTTTTTGTATCGCATCGTCTAGTGTTTTGTATATTCGAACAAGCCCTTCTTTGTTGGAATTTTCCTGGCTTAGGCGAAAGGGCTGGTTGTCTTTTTTGTAGCTAATAGCAAGGCGGGTATTCCACTCCCTACAGTTTTTTTTATGAATCCATCCTAGCAAATCCAGGGCAGTGTCTTCGATTTCAATTCTAGGGGCTACTCCAATCAAATAGTAATCCTGAGTCTCTTTGTAGATATAGAAAAAAGAAAAAAGAGGCGTTTTGGAGATTTCCTCTGCTTTATGCAAAGGGGCAGAATAGATATTGACTCTATTTTGGTAACGGTTGTCAAAGACAATGATTCTGCGGTAGATTTTATTAGGGGTACGCAATGCTTCCGAAGAATCCAGAACATATTGTTTTTCTACCCAGCCAATATGATCCGCAAGTCCTAGATCATTAGCACCACGCGAAGGAAGACCGAGATAGTAATGCTCTGGCATTTCCTGGTAAACATAGTAAGCACTCCACAACTCCATGCCCTCTGCACGAAAACGCACAGAACCAATGATTTGGATGTCTGTCCTTATAACAGATACAATCAAAGGCGAACCATTTTTTTGAATGGGAAGGATTCCGCGGTTGGGTACAGTGAATCTTCCTTTTGACTGAGAAAAGCCAACGGAAGAAAACAGCAAAAAAAACATAAGGAGATAAAGCAGCTTATATTTCAATAACATAGAAAACTCCTCATTTTTTTATTAGTTAGTTTGAATGAGAATTTTTATTTTATTTTTACATCTTTCCCGCTTAGTTGTTTGATAAGACGCATTGTGCTTTCCATTCCTGTGGAAAGGTGGCCTTTCAAGAGACCATTCTCCATCCATACAAAACGATTGCAATATCGTCTTGCCTGGCTAGGGTTGTGTGTAACCAATATTACTGTAGCGTCTTTTTCTCTGGCAGCCTTGAGCAGAATATCCATTACCATCTGGCCTGTGTCAAAATCCAGATTTCCTGTTGGCTCATCGGCAAAAATTACCTGAGGCTGATGAACCATAGCTCTTGCTGCTGCCAATCTTTGCTTTTGGCCTCCAGACAGTTGGGCAGGCTTTTTGCTAAAAAAGACCTTTTCTTTGTCCTTTTCGCCTTGAGTCATAAAATTTCGGAGCATTTCTTTGCTGCGTTCCAGGCATTCAGATTCTGGGATGTTTTGAAGTCGTAAGGGCAAAGCTACATTTTCGATTGCGTTGAGATGAGCTAAAAGATGAGATTCCTGAAAGATAAAGCCGAATTGTTTGTTGCGGAGAGCATCTCTTTGCTTTGGTTTTAACTCTCTATAGGTAGTTCCATTATAATAAATTTCGCCTACAGGATCAGGAGTAGTAAGCAGTCCTAAAATATTAAGAAGAGTCGATTTCCCTGAGCCTGAAAACCCCAAAACGCCTAATATTTCGCCCTGGTATATTGTAAGGTTGATACCCTTTAAGGCATGAAACTCTCCTTCTGGTGTTTTATAGCTTTTATGAAGATCTTTAACATGGAAAATGGAATTTCTTGTGGTTACTTCCATGTGAAGAATTGTTTCTTCTTTCAATTCACCTTTGAGTTGCTCTATTTGAGTTTCTGTGAGTATTTGATGTTTTAAAAGCTTTTCAGCAAGTTCCTCATGAGAATCGGTTTGCCTTTCCTGTATAATTCTTTCAAATTTTGCTTTGGTTTCCACAGAAAGCCAGCCTTGGGCTCTTGCTTTCTTGAGCATTCTTTTACCATATTTGTTTTCTACCATACCCATATTCCTTTCCTGGCGATTTACAAAAAGCTTTCCTTACAAGACATCAGGAAAATGGTTTTTATTCACTTTTTTCAATTTC
>JABWCH010000447.1 GCA_013359215.1 Candidatus Brocadiia bacterium
CGTAGTCCGATTCGTTATCATTATCTTAATCTTAATCGTTATCGAAATTTTTGTGATTTCCCTTTAATTTAGGGATACACAGAAGTAAAATTTACATAATAAGCTGTCTTGTATTCAATTTAAAATGGGGAAGTTATTTAATTCTTATCACTTAACACTCATGACAGCCACGCTAACGCTCTCATCGTTAAGCATTTTTTTCTCAAGTGCCTAAGCTCAAATTAAGGAAATTTATGTATACAATAGTAAGAATTCTTTCTTTATGGGTGCAATTGAGCTATGGCGAAATCCTAAAGGCCATACCTGCGGGCAAAAAATTTTTCTTTTTTTTGTTAGTTTTGCTTATCCATATATTTTTGCTATGCGCTATTCTCCTGCCAGGGACAATATGGGGTATTTATTTCTCTGCTATATCTGGCCTTTTCCTGATATGGAATATTTGCCTGGATCAATATAGCGGATCTTTTTTTAAGCCAATCAGAAGCCGCATTTTTTGGTTGGAAAAAAAGTCCAAAAGCCTTAAACCTGAAAGCTCCTGGGAAAAAAGTATAAAATTTTTAGGAGAATATGCAAGAATCGATATACCTCTGGCAATAGGATTGCTTGCTGGTATTGTTATTGCTTGTGTATGAAATAGCTCTATAGAAAGAATTTTTATGCTCCGTTTTTTGCTTTCTATGCTCTACTACGTAGAGTATTTTCTGGTGCGTTTCTTATGGTTTGTACTGCAAAACCTTCCTATGTGTTTTTCTTGCTGCATCGCTTATTGTATAGCCACCATCATCTGGCTTTTTTCCCCTAAGCGAAGACTCAAAATTCAAGAAAATTTACAGATTGCCTATCCTGATGGGATACCCTTTTCTATAGCCCGATTCACTCATAAGGTTTTTGTGAATTTTATGTATACCTTTTTCGAGTTCACCTTATCTTCTAAAAAATTCAACCAGAACAATTGGAAAAAATATGTTATAGAAGAGGGTAAAGAAATAGAATCCCTCAAAGAAGAGCTTTCCGAATCGAAAGTCGCGGTTTTATGCAGTGCCCATCTGGGCAATTTTACTCTTGTAGGGCATGTTGTATGCTATTCAGGGGTAAAGGTAATGACCGTGATTCGTGAGCTGTATAATCCTCTTTTGAATACTTTTTTCGCCAATCTACTTGCAGAGCCTGGGAATGCAATTGTGTTTAAAGAAGAAGCCTACTCTATGTTCCAGGATGCCGTTCCTCAGGGGATATGCCCAGGAGTCATGATCGACCAATATGGGGGAAGAAAATCCCTTTACGTTCCTTTTATGGGAAAAAACGCTTATACTGCTGCCAGTCCTGCTGTATTAGCCAATAAATTTGGAATCCCTATTTATCTTGTGGCTCTAATGCGAGAAGATTTTTTCCGATTTCGCTTTTTTTGTCGGAAAATCGCCGTGGAAACATCTACTGAAGATAAACAGAAAGATTTAGAAAAAACAACAGAGAATATCAACAAAGCTTTAGAAGAAATCATCCGAGAATATCCAGAACAATGGTTTTGGATGCACAGAAGATGGAGAGACTAAGATAGTTGGGAGAATAATAAAAAAAACTTGCAAAAATATCGAAACGATTCTTGACAAAATTCTTTATAAAACTATACTTATGCAGTCTTTCTTAAAAAGGATTGGCTTTTTCCAGGAATATAGGAATGAGAATAGATATTTTGAGCTTGTTTCCTGCGATGTTCAAAGGAATATTGGAATCGAGCATATTAGCCATTGCTTTGGAAAAAAAGCTTGTGGATATATGGCTTACCGATATCCGCAATTTTTCATACGCAAGCCATCGCAATGTAGATGACCGACCCTATGCAGGAGGCCCAGGAATGCTCTTAAAACCAGAGCCTATATTTAGAGCAGTAGAATCTATACCTCATAATCCTGAACATCCTCCTTTATATATTTTATTGACTCCGCAAGGCGAAGTTTTCCAGCAAAAAACAGCCTTAGAACTTAGCCAGAAAGAGCATCTAGTTCTTATATGTGGGCATTACGAGGGATTTGACGAAAGAATCCGATTGGGTCTAAAGCCAAGAGAAATATCCATAGGCGATTATGTTCTTACAGGGGGCGAAATACCTGCTATGGTTCTTGTAGATTCAATAGCCAGGCTGATCCCTGGTGTTTTGGGAGATATAGAATCTACAGAACATGAATCCTTTAGCAATGGGCTTTTAGAATATCCACAATACACAAGACCTCCTGTTTTTCGGGGCATGGAAGTGCCAGAAATATTATATTCTGGGCATCATAAAAAAATAGAGGAATGGAAAAAACAAAAAGCGTTAGAACGAACCATTCTACGCAGACCAGACCTTATGAAAAATGCAGCACAAAATTCTGGGGAAAATGCGTAAAAAAAAATTCGAGAATTTTTAAAATTAAAATATATTTTGGTTTTCTTTTATGGTAAAATCTTAGTCTGACAAGATCATAAGGTGCTTGAAAAAAAAAGAATTGTCTAATGCAAGTGCCTGAGCCTGAAAGAGACTTTGTCAAACTAGAATGCAATTTTTTATTTATTCAGTTAATTTTGTCCTTTACACAATATTGTGATTTAGTACAGGGACAAGGAGATTTATTGATGAACCTTAAGTTGGATGCGTATGCACAGAAATACATGAAGAAGAATATTCCTCATTTTGAAATTGGCGACAATGTAGATGTTATTTTAAAAATCGTAGAAGGCGATAAAGAAAGAAAACAAACCTTCAATGGAACAGTAATTGCAATAAGTGGATCTGGGATCAACTATATGTTTACTGTACGCCGCATCGTAGGTGGCGAAGGCGTAGAGAGAACTTTCCCCATCCATTCCCCTAAGCTGGTTACTGTGAGAGTCAGAAAACGAGGAAAGATCAGACGCGCCAAACTGTATTATCTGAGAGACAGAGTAGGAAAAGGCACAAAACTGAAAGAAAAAATCTGGCTGGCTCAGGATGCCAGGGTTTCCGCCGAGCTTTCCGAAGCTGCTGCCAAAGAATTCGATTCCAAAGCAGAACCCAAAGCCGAAACCAAGAAATAACAATAGCTTTGTTCCTCTTCTCCATTTTCCCAGAGTGCTTTACTCTGGGAAAGCTATTTTTAGGAGGCGATTTTTCTATGAAAATATCGACCTCGGCCAAAGGAAAGAGGGCTGAAGAGTTGGCAGCCCAATACCTTCAAAAAAAAGGTTGGAAAATCCTTTTTACCAACTACAGGATTGCTGGTGGGGAAATTGACATCATTGCTTTAGACAAAAAAGATATTGTCATTATTGAAGTGAAAAGCGGGAAGCAAAATTCCTTCGAGCTTACAGAATCCATTAATTTTCAAAAACGCAAAAAACTGCACCAAGCAACAGAGCGGTTTCTATTCCAGGAAAAAATGCAAGATAGACCTGTCCGCTTTGAAATCATTACTGTTTCCATGCCTGATGAAAAAATATACCATTTTACAGAAGAATTTTTTAATGATTGAACTATTTTGGCAATATCACATTTAGAGCCTATCCGAAAAATCCTTTTGGCTGCAAATTTCGATGCATCTCGGATAGCTTCGTCGAAAGTGACAAAATTGTCCTCAGAGTAGCTACGG
>JABWCH010000448.1 GCA_013359215.1 Candidatus Brocadiia bacterium
TGTAATAGTTCTTTTGCTTTTATTATTCAGAATATCTCTTAATCTCTTATTTTCAGATACTATTTTGACTTAATTAATCATAAATTTCAAATAATTTTTGTTTTTTTTAGATACTTTTTTGCACTATACAAAAGAAAAACAAATAACAAAAGCAAGGAGAAATCATGGACTATTTAGCAAAAATTGCCTCTATCGAAAATCTAACTATGGCCTTTCGCCACATTGCCTCTAACAGAGGCGGGCCTGGTGTTGACGGTGTCAAAATCGAAGATTTTCAAAAGAACCAGGATCAAAATATAGCCCAAATTTCGCATAGCCTTTTGCACGGCACATACCAGTTCCAGCCAGCATTGGGCATAGAAATGCACGAAAAGAAACGCCTTGTCTTTGTCCTCACTATTTCCGATAGAATGGTATCCCAGGCCATATCTCAGGTTCTGGCAAATCCCTTAGAAAAATACTTCCATATCTGTTGCTATTCCTATCGTCCAGGACGCTCTGCGGTTCATGCTGCGGAATTTTTACAAAAGCAGCTCAAGACAAACCAGTTTCCCTATATCCTGCGCTGCGATATTTACAAATACTTTGATCATATTGACTCTAAAATCTTGTTCAGCTTTCTGGACTGGGCTTTAGAAGGCCAAAAAGACCACACATTCCGCCTGATCTCCAGGCTCATCAACCAGAAAAGAGTCTATTATGGACAGGTGCAAGAAGGCGAATCAGGACTCTGCCAGGGGTCGTCTCTTTCTCCGCTTTTATCTAATCTCTATCTTACGCCCCTGGATCGCTATCTGGAAAAAATGGGCTATACTCATATACGCTTTTGCGATGACCTTACGGTTTTGCTTCCTTCCCAGGCTGAGGCTCAGCCCCTTTGCGCAAAGATGAGCGAGTTTCTGGAAGAATACCTCAAGCTCAAGCTGCATCCTGATAAACTAGAATTAGCATGCTTTAACCAGGGCTTTGATTTTCTGGGATTCCACTTTTCGCCCCAGGGGCGATTCCCTTCCAAAAAAGCCCAGGATCGCCTTAGCGACAGAGTCCAGTCCACCGAAGGCCAGGAAGAAAAGCAAAAGGCTGTCCAGCAATGGGAAGCTTACTATGGCAAAGGCACGGCCTGTGAAACCGTAGAATGCCAGGCATCCTATCCTATTTTCGACATCGTGCGCTCGCTGTTCCGTGGGAATCCAGAACATTTTGCCAAAGCATATAAAACAGAACGCAGGTATGAGTATAGACCCCAATCAGGAAAGATCACAGATGAAGAACTGATGGGGCATCTTTTGGGCAACCATACTCTGGGGCTTTATCTTCTCGATAAAGACAAAGTAGCCTGCACTTGCCTGGATCTGGATATAGAAAAGCAAATCATGGATACTTTTTTTCACAACAACGCAGCCAGGTTTTGCCTTTATGAAGACAGCATCATAAACCATACGCGCATGATACAAAAAACACTGCAAGAGATAGGGCTTGATCCCCTTCTCGAAAGAAGCGGCTACAAAGGCTATCATCTATGGCTTTTTTTTGAAAAATTTGTCCCTGCTTCCTCTGCCATTGCCTTATGGAAGAAAGTTCTTTCCCAAGTTGGCAAAGCACCACAAGGTATACAGCGAGAAATTTTCCCAAGAGAACCCCAGGCTATCGAAGACTTAGGATCTCTCATCAAAATACCACTAGGCTTGCATCCAGGATCAGGACTGCGCTCTATATTTTTGGATCATAGAGGCGAGGCTATCTCTAATCCGCAAAGCCTGCTACAGCATGTAAAAAGGATTTCATCGGAACAGACCCATAAGCTGATTTGCCAAGAAAAACCTGCTATTCAAAGCAGCTCTGAAATAGAAAGGCTTTTTCATGGCTGCAATGTAGTGAAAGCATTATGCAATAAGGCTAAACAGAAAAAAAACCTGGGTCATTTTGAAAGAACCATATTGCTCTACACCATAGGACAGTTGGGCAAGCCAGGAGAAGAATTCCTGCACAAGATTATATCCTGTTGCTACAATTACAACAAGGAATACACCCAAAAGCAAATCGCAAAAAAGCACCCTGCGCCCATAGGATGCAGAAAAATCCAGGAAATCATGGGCGAATCGCTCCAGGAAATCGAATGCCGATGCTCTTTCAAGACACCCCACGGCGGCTATGCTTCTCCTATGCTGCATGTCTATCCTGATGCAACGAAAAATCTGGGAAGAAAAATTCTTCGCTCTTCTCTTGTATAAAAAGGAAAAAACATGCCAAAGAAAACATTCTATATCCTGAGCAATGGCACAGTCTTAAGGCGGGCAGGAAAACGCCTTATTCTCGAAAAGCAAGGGAAAAAATTCTACGACTGCCCGCTCCAAGATGTAGGGCGGATTCTGGTCTACGCATCCACAGAGATCACAGGACAAACCCTTTCTGCCTTGATGGAAGAGCAAATCCCTCTATATTTTGTAAAACGATCTGGAGAGCTGAAAGGCAAAATTATGCCTGCCAATAACACCCAGATACAACTGAGAATCTTACAGCATCGTTCTTTTTTTAACGATACCTTTAGCCTGCCTCTTGCCAAAAGCTTTATCTACACAAAGCTCCAGAATATGAGAGAAATTTTGATCTATTTGTACCAGAATGGCAGGGGAACGCAAGATGTCTGCCAGCCCATACAGAATGCAGCCGAAAGGCTTTCTCAATGCCAGAATCGTGAGGAAATCATGGGAATCGAAGGGGCTGCTGCCAGGCACTATTTTCAGATTATTGGCAGCAAATTGCCTGAGCCATTTCAATTTTCGCAGCGGAGCAGGCGACCAGCCCTAGACCCAACAAACGCTTTACTCAATTTAGGCTACATGACTCTGCTTCGAGAAATACAGGCTCATGTCGAGGCGCACCACCTGGACTCGTATATCGGCCTCTTGCATGCCATACAAGATGGCAGGGCATCCCTTGCACTTGATCTTATGGAAGAATTCCGCCAGCCATTCATTGATCTTTTTGTCATGAAGGCTATAAACCGTGGCTCTATCAAGCCAGAACACTTTATCAAGAAAGAAGATTCGCTCTTAATCACACACGAAGGCATGGATCGTTTTTTTCGGCTCTATGAAGAAAAAATGGGCATGCAAGACGGCGAAGAGCCAGGGCTACGAAAACTTATAGACGACCAGGTCCATTCCCTCAAAAAACATCTCCTGGGAGAAGATACCTATAAAAACTTCCAGATAGAATTTGGCAACCAGGAAAACCATGGATAGACTATCCAAAAGGAATCCAGAAAAAACTTGTAAACCACAAATAGAAAACGTATGATCAGGATCTAGCGTTAGAGATACTACATGACTTTCGGATATTTGAAAAATATGTCACATTTAAGTGAGACTGCTTTCAACCTAAACCTCAAGCGAGTTTTATCTGAAGCGATCGCTTCGTGTAAGCCTTCTTTCATGAATCAAAAAAACAGGTATCCCATTTTTATTTTTGCGCCAAGATCAAGAGTCGAATAAAATTTTCTAATTTGCCATGCGGTACTGTTTTTGATTCCTTACAGAAGGCTTACACTACGCTCTTCTTATCCTTGAGTAGATAACATAATCTATTGTAAGACAAGCTATAAACTTAACACGTATGAGGTTTAGGTAGGTTTAGGTTTAGGTTTAAGTCTCATTTAAATGCAACCCAAAAAATATTTAGCCGATAGTCATATAGTAAAAATTTAACCACGAAGAACACGAAGAGTACAAAGGCTATATTTTGAATTTTTTCTTCGTACACTTCGTGTTCTTCGTGGTTAATGATAAATCGAAAAACTGTCGTAAGTAATTGCTAATCAAAAACAGTAATTTAACATTGTCAAATTAGATAAGCGAGTGTAAGCTGTAAGGTGGCAAGCAAGCCTTTTTCATGTGTGCGTTCGTATCCATGGGAAGCGGATACGCCAGGGCCAATCAGGGCGACCTGGATATCTTTTCCTGATTGTAGTGCCATAGAGCCATCCGAGCCATAGAAGGGGAAAATATCGACAACATGGGGAATTTTGTTCTTTTTTGCCAGATCGATTAATTTTTTTGTCATGCCGTAATGGTATGGGCCATGAGAATCCTTCATGCAAATCGATACAGAATATTCGTTCCCTTCTAAATTTTTGCCCACACATCCCATATCCATGACCAGAAGCTCGTCTATTTCAGGAAATCCAGCAACTCCTTGCGATGTTTCTTCTGTGACATTAAAATAAAGGTAGACATTGGCTTTCAGGCTGTCCAAAAGAGCAGGATCATCCTTAAGAAGATCCGCAATATATAGCATAGTAGCAGCAGATGCTTTATCATCGAGATGCCTGGACTTTATAAATCCATTGGTATGATGAAAATGAGGGTCAAAGGAAACAAAGCTTCCATTCTGTACATGGTCTTTCAAAGTTTGCTTTTTTTGCAATGGCAAATCCATTCGCAAATGGATATTTTCAAAGGAAAGGGTTGTATTGTTTTTGAGATCTTTGTTGACATGGGCAGCAGGGTTATCGGGTAAGATAGTTCCTGTGTATTCTTTTCCTTCTAATGTATGGACTATGCAATAGTCTCCTATCACATAGATCAAGGGATAACCACCAATAGAACTCAGGCGCAGCAAATCTTTTTCTACCTGGCAGACCACAGCACCTAATGTATCTACATGGGACGCGATCATGATATTTTTTTTATTATGTTTGCTGCCAGAAAATTCGTAAAGAATAGACCCTTTTCTGGTTTCTTTATAAGAAATTTTTTTGGATTCTGCATTTTGGCATAGAAAGTTTTGTACTTTTTGGGTAAACCCTGTAGGCGAAGGGATTTTAACCAAAGTTTCCAAATATTTTACAACTTGAAGTATATTGTATTTTTGCATAACCTAACCCTGATAAACAGGAAAAGCATTTTATCACGAATTTCACGAATGACCGAATGGCACGAATGGATAATTTTATCCTTATTTCTTTATTCGTTTTATTCGTATTATTCGCATCATTCGTGATTTCAATATTTTTCTTTTCCGTCCATGAAAAATCTTTACATTTTTACACGAGCACTATGTTACGCTTCCGTAACTTTTTTCATGATGAAACTTTAAGGATAAGAAGAACGTAGTGTAAGCCTTCTGTAAGGAATCAAAAACAGTACCGCCTGGCAAATCAAAAAATTGGATTCGACTCTTGAACCTGGCACAAAAAAAATGGTGATACCTGTTTTTTTGATTCCTGAAAGAAGGCTTACACGAAGCGATCTCTCCAAGTAAAACCCGCTTTCTGCTTGAAGTTTTATAAGAGATTTCACTCGTAAGTGAATATCATTGTCCTCTTTGTAATTTTATAAGCTCTTGAATTACTCGACAAGGCTTGGGTTCATTGCCATAGCACTGTATAAACGGGCATAAAAATTGGCTTTTGTTTCAGGTGGATATTTATGGAAAGGGAATCGGAATTCGTTTTGTTTATAAATATCGCGTATGCCGTTTCCAATATGTTTAGGGTGCCATCCAATAGAAAAACAATGTTTTATAAATCTTCGTAATACCATAGGCTGTAAGAAAGCAGGTACGGGATAGTAGAGCCTGTTCCTTGCTTCTTTATCCAGCCTGCTATCATGGTGAAAGCGGTAGATGCCTTCGCCTTCATGGAGGCTTTCTTTGCTGTCAAAATCCTGATGGAAGGCATAAAGTTTTGATTTTTTGTATTGTTCTATTAAGCTTATAATGGAATCATTGGCTCGTGGTACGATCCCCTGGTATTGTAGAGAAATATTTGCTGCCTGTTCTTTGTTCCACATAGCTTCGATAATATGAGAAATATTAGTTTCCCCTATGCTTGTACTGGCAACTTGAGAGCTGCCTTGTTTGAGGCTGAGCCTTTCTTTTCCATCATAATAGCTATAAATAACATCCACCAAAGGCTCTCCTGGGACATTATATCGGTCATATTTTTTCCGATGCGCTCCTGCTAAAGAACGCATACATCTCATAATAGCCGAATCTCCTGCCCAGGAAAGATCAAGGTTAATGCATCTGGGTATAGAATCGCATACTGCCGCAGGAATAGAAGGTTTTTGCATATTGTATTTCTTAAAAAGAAGCAAGCATAAATACTCTGCCAGCCTTCCCATTCCAGAAAAAACAAGTGCTGTCTCTTGATCCACGAGAACTTTGCGCTTAACATCATTTGAATCCTGGGTAGAAATAAACTTTTGCATTTCTTCTTCTAAATATCCTATTTTGGCAAGCTCTTGCCAGGCACTGGTATTTCTCTGTGCCAGGAATAGGAGATGGAAGCCTGAAGGTGTGTAGTCTATGATATAAGGTATATTGTGTTGCATCAACTGCGTTTCCAAAAGATCACAAACAGGCTTTATATGGTTTTCCAACATATTGTTGTGAAAACTTCGATCTGTATAGATTTTATGGTTTTCATTGTCCAGAAAAATTTCGCAATCAAAGGGGAAAAGAACCGTGTTGTTATTCCTTCCTACAATGGGCAAAAATACTTCGTAGCCATCATGGCATGTCCGTTCTTGTAAAAAATTGGGCATATCCAGATTTTCTGGCAATTCCAGAACTTCCACCAAAGGATGGGTATTGGGATTCCATCCCCTTGCCAGGAGTTCTTGTTTATGGGTGGCAATAAAAAAACGAGCATGAGAGGAAAAACAATTTTTAGTTACAGGCCAAATTTTTTGATAATAATTCAAAATATCCATTTATATTCCATTTCTAATTCCCCAGGGCATTGCCCCATAGCTGTCAATTTAAGATATAAGGTTATGCTGAACCGATCGCTCCGTGTAAGCCTTCTTTCAGGAATCAAAAAAACAGGTACCAAGTTTTCCT
>JABWCH010000449.1 GCA_013359215.1 Candidatus Brocadiia bacterium
CATAAAGTCCTGTCTTGTTTTCCTTGCCATTTCTTCGGTTTTGTTTGCCTCATTACAATGGGGACAAACCGTCCAGCAGTTTTTGAGGCTTTCCTTTTTTACCAGGTTTATTCTTTTGCAGTATCCGCACTTCAGATATTGGTCTAGTTTTAGCTCATCTTGTGTGAACGGAAGAATTTTCCAGTATGGCTGTCGCCACATAGCAGAATCCTTTCTTTATAAAATCCCACACGGACGCAGCTTTAATCAATATTTTATCCATGCTTCTGTTTCCCTTGATTCACTTCATTTTCCCATTCTTCATCTTTTATTATGCTTGATTTTACTATATTCTTGGTTGTATATCAAAAAAGTGTGGCTAACCTATCTATATGCAGGTTAGCCACACTTTTTTGATATACAACCAAGAATGGCTAAAATCCTATCTCTTGCATAATGATTTCTTTTAAATCTTTATGCCTTGCAAGATTAAGAGATAGACATATTTCTCTCCAATTTTTCCCTTCTTTTTTCATCTGGCTTGCTTTTAAAATAAGCCTTTCCAGCCTTTTAGAGTCCTTTTCAACTTGTCTTTCTTTTTTTCCTTCTTGTATTGCATTCTCTCTTGCTTCCTGGTATTTCTCCTTTTCCTCTTCTTTTAGCCCGTCTATTTTTTCTCTTTCTTCCTTACTCATTTCGTTTTTCTTTTTGCTTGCCGATCTTTCAATCAAAAATTCCCTTTCGCTTTTCTCCAAAAATTTTCCATGCCTAATATACTCAACACAAGAATTAGCCAAATATTCCTGCTCTTCCTCTACAATGATTGTTTTTATTGTTGAAGCTACCATAACCTGCCATTTCTTTATGATATTCTCAAGGCAAGGCTCTATTTCTTGTGTATTATGTAAAACGATAAGCTTTCTTCCAGAACCCCTCAGAATTCTTCCACCACATTGGATAGAAGTATCTTCTACTTTTTCCCTATACCCTTGCTCTACTTTTTCTGGTGTAATGCCTTCGCCATGTCCATAGCAGATAACTGGCAGATAGTTTGCGGTATCTATGATTGCTATGTAGTCCATAGGTCGATTTATTCCCCTTCCCAAGGGGCCGTTTTCCCATGTAACGCCTATCCTATAATCACCATCCCCTTTTTTGTTCACAAGTACTTCTCTGTCTTCCATAGTAACATCATCCCCATTCAGAATGGCTATAGGGTAATCTCTTGGGAATTCCCTATAAAGTTCTCTTGCATTATTTTTTTTCGCCTCAAATACAAGGATTCTTTCTTTCTCTCCAATAGAATCCACGAGATTCTGTATCAATACCTGTTTTCCCTTTCCCTTTTCATTTTTTACAAAGTCTATTTTTTTCTTAAACATGACAATAGCAAGTTCATCCAATTTTTGCTTAGATTCTGTTATTTCGTAAATATTTAGGTTTTTACAGCAAGCACCAAGAAACTCTTTTTCGTCTTCTCGTAGCGTAGCACCAAGAAAGATTATTTTTTCTATGTTTGAATTTCCTGAAAGCCAAAGCAAGGATGATTTGTCCAGAAGTTCATAGATTTCTATCTGGCAAGACATTTTTGGAAAAATATAGTTTTCTTTTATTTTTCTTTTTTCTTCTATTATTTCTTTTTCATTTTTTGAACAAAATTGAGCTTGCTCAAAATAGAGCTTCAATGTTGTCCAGTCCGCTGGCTCTTCTTTTTCCCTGTCGATAGGCGAAAAAATATAGCATTTAGGCTTGTGTGCATTTTCTAAAAGGTCATTGAATATTTTTTCCAATGTAGGATTTTCGCCTATTTTTTCTGATGTATACTGCCTGCTCTTTATTTCTCTTTCTTCTATTTCTCGAATAGATAGAGTTTTATACCTTGTTTCGCTTTTAAAATCTAATGCTGGCAAATCGTTTGCATTAAAATCCTTGCCTGTTCTTCCTTCTATATGGGTTCTTATTTCCAAGATTCCATTCGTCTGGCAATACAGATAATTTTTATCTGAGAGCTTGCATTGCAAACAGTTGCCTCTATTGTTAAACGCAAGGCATTCCTCGCAAATTTCTTTCCTTGTTACTCCATGCTCATCGAATTCTTTTACAGCAAAACGTCCACCTCTTTTGATGATAAACTTTTGGTTCTCTATATATGCTTGTACCTCATCTATTATAACCCATACATTTTTTGGTGCTTTTTTGTTGCCAGCCCAAAGCATTGCAGAATAGTGATATGGAGATACACCTTTCCTGGTAAAAAAAGTTTTATGGGTGATAATTATGCCATCCTGCGGATAGCCTTCTATTTTAGAGCTTTCTTCTTTAGATACTATCTGTACCTTCTTTCTTTCTGTCTCTGTCATAAGAGGGTACAAACTTTTTTCTAAAAATTGATACATATCGCTCTTCTGGGAAGCAACATAAATTGTTGGTAGTTTTTTTCTCATGCGCTCTACTATCTTTAGAGCAGTCTCTGTTGTTTTTCCTGCTCCTGTTGGTGCTAGAATTACAAAAGATTTCCCCTGGCTTTCTTCTATTTTCTCGTAAGCCTTTTTCACAGTTTCTATTTTTTCATGTTTTTCTGAAGGAATTTCATGCGTATCAGAAAGAAGAAAAGCTTCTTTGGTTTTTGGGTATTCTCTTGAAGCCTTGGAAAGATAGGATTCAATATCAAACATGAAGCTTTCTGGGCTATCCCTTAGCATATCGTTTATGTCGTATCCGTTTGGCTTTTCCTCCTCAAACCAGATTCCTGGAACATTATATTTCGCGCAGTATTCCTCTTGCTGCTTTTCTACGCCTCTATCTAGCCAAAAAACAATATTCCATGATGATGGTATCCCCTTTATTGAGGATTCTAACGCGCTTTTGTTTGTGGCACTAAACAAAACAAGCGCACTGTACCCAAGAGAATGAAGGCAAAGCCCATTAAAAAAAGACTCCACAATAAAACACGTTTCATTTCTTTCTGAGAAATTCCCCATTTCTCTTACTTTGTGAAATAGAAATACTCCTTTTTTCCCAAGATCAAGCTTTTGTGATGTGCAATCTAGCCATACTCTGCATATTCCAGTGATTTCGTTATTTGTCCATTGCGGTATAATCGCCCATTTCCCTTCCCATTCGTTTATCCTGATGCTTTTGGATAGTATCTCTAATGCTTGTTCTTTTAAAAAGAAAGGGAAATGCCTTTGGGATAAAATGTTTTCTATTTCTGCTTGGCTTGGGGTGGAAGCGGATTCCCATATTTTTTTTGCTCTTCTGATTCTCTCCTTTTCTTCTTTTTTAATTTTTTCAGCTTCTTTTGCTGGTGAAATGCTAATGCTTTCCTCGCCTTGCAAAATAGAAACAGCTTTCTTGAATGGTATTTCACAGGTTTTCATCAGGAAATTGATTGCATTTCCTTTTGCCCCACAGGAAAAGCAATAAAAAAAGCTGGGATTATTGTTGTAAATAGTAAAGCAATCATGATGACCGCACATGGGACACGATGCTAGTCTTGTTATTGCGCCTTCTTGCTTTGCTTCTATTCCTGTTTTTCCTGGTATAAAATAGCGTAGGTCTATGGAATCTGCTATTTGTTTTGCTGTGGCGAGGTAATCTTGCATTGCTATCCTCCTAGTTCT
>JABWCH010000450.1 GCA_013359215.1 Candidatus Brocadiia bacterium
TTTTATAAAACCAATCTAAAACCTTGAATGCCATATTCTCTAATATACGATGGGAACTGTATTCTTGTTGTTGTAGCCTTTGCATCACTTCAAGATGTCGATCAGGAATCATCAGGTTGATTGGCAAGCAAAACAGATCATATCTCAGGTTGGGCTTTAGGATAAAAAACCAGGGGATAAATCCTTGTATCTGGATTAGACAGGGATTTTCTTTACAATAAGGGTCCATGGGCACAAGGATTTCTTTTGGTATGGCCTTGAATAGATTTTTGGGTACGTGCTCTAAAAGGCTAAAGCCTATAAAATTTTTATATTGCAACCCAAGATCTTCTGCTATCATTAAATATAGTCCTAGTATTTCTATATACCACTTTACAAAGGTTTCTTCATTCAGGCTGCTTGTATGCGCTTCAAAGCAAACTACTTCTCTTAGGTTTTCAAAAGCTGTATCCTGAAAGCATGAAATTTGCTCTGGTCTTAGCAAGGAAAGTAGATCCACTCTTGGCAAGTACACATCCACTTGTTTTTCTTTTTGCACCTGATATGAAACCGCCCCTAGTTCTTTGTATATCTGCGCCAACAATTGCTTTATTGGCTCTTCTTTTTGTACATTTTCTGGATACTGCTCCATGATCTATATCTTATACCTTCTTTAACCGTAATTTAATGTCCACGAAAAGCACGAAAGGCACTAAAAAGATTTTAAAAAATTTCAAAAATTCTTTTTTTTTCGTGCCTTTCGCGTTTTTTGTGGACACTTCTTTATCCTCTTTATCTTCGTGTTTTTCGTGGTGAAATCGTCTCTATCCTTTAGATAGGTTGCAACTATTTGGCGATTTATTACTTATATCTTAACACTCATGACCTAAAAGCCTTTATCTATCTCGGACAAGCCGAAACCAAAAAGGTATGAATCACGAATGAGACGAATATACAAATTACGCGAATGAAATTTTTACAAAAACTATTCGTGCTATTCGCCATTCGTCTTATTCGTGATAAAAATCTTTGCTTTTTCTGCAAGCCTCTAACTTCTTAGTTTCTAAAAGTCCATGCTGTATTTTTCTATAAATTGGTTTCGCAGGTTTTTTGTGTTTCCATGGGAGAGATGGCCTATGAGGCTTGCAATGGAATTGGTAAAGGAAGTATAGGAAATCTGGTTTTTGGCAAAGGCTTTTTCTTTTGCTTTGAATTTCTTTTTAAACCTTTTCCAGCTTTCCCTTTTGATGCGAAAAGAGCCTGGAAAAACACGAAAGCCTAAAAAGGGGAGACCTTGATAAGAAGCGTTAAGGTATGTTTGTTTTTCTTTTAAAACAAGACCTTTTTGGGCTAGAAAATCTTCCATTTCAAATCGGGCATTATAAAGCTCTTCTTTGGTTTTGGCAAACAGCACAAAATCATCCATATAGCGCAGATACCCAAGGATACCAAGCCTGTCTTTTACAAGATGGTCTAGTCCATCCAAAAAGAGATTGGCAAAATATTGGCTTGTAAGGTTGCCAATAGGAATGCCCTGGCTTGGTATGCTTCCAGGAGCAGTTTGGATAATCACGTCCAAAAGCCACAGCAGTTCTTTATCTTTAAATTTCCTTAACAAGCACTCTTGCAGGCTGGAATGGGGGATGCTCTCGAAAAATTTTTGTATATCGCATTTGAGATAATAAGGATATTGGCGGAGGAAATGCTGAGATCGAAGCAAGGCTTTATGCGTTCCTTTGCCTTTGCGACAGGCGTATGTATCATAGATAAAAGATCGCTCCAGCCAGGGTTCTATGACACGACAAACCGCATGATGGACTACTCTATCCCGAAATTTAGCAGCGGCTATCGTTCGTTCTTTGGGGTCTGCTATGGTAAAAATGGTATAGGGCCTGGGAGAATATATCCTCTCTGCCAATTCGCCTTGCAATATAACCAATTCATTTTCTAAATTATACAAAAAAGACTGTACATCGGCACGTTTTTTTTTCCCTTTAGCCGCAAGATGGGCAGAATCATAAAGGTTCTGAAAGCTTATGATTTTTCCATACAGATCGCCTATTCGCTTCATTTTAGTGCCTTTATTTCCAAAAAAAAACACCACAAGGGGGTTCAACCAAAGGTTTACTACACCTGGCAGTGTTCGGTCTATTTGTCCGCACAAAGCGGTCCAGGACAGAAATCTGGTCACTTCCTACTCACAGGAGCAACATCTTTCGACATTGCCACATCGGGATATAGAATGAATTCGCGGCGCGCACGCCAACATTGTTGTTCGAGTTCGCAGGGGAGTTGTCGTTACGATTCGACGACCGACAGTTCTGGCCATTGTTGTTCCAGTTGCCGCCCCGAAGAACACAAGACGCACCCAGTTGCGACTTCTGCCCTAAAAAACAATCGCATTTATAACAAGGGTTTTATATACTAGACCATAACTCTGTCAACTTAACAATAGCAAGCAGGTTCTATCTGAAGAGATCGCTCCGTGTAAGCCTTTTGTAAGGAATCAAAAAAACAGGTATCCCCTTTTTTTTTATGCCAGGCTTAAGCGTCGAATACAATTTTTTGATTTGCCAGGCGGTACTATTTTTGATTCCTTACAGAAGGCTTACACTACGCTCTGCTTATCCTTATAAGATAATAATTATGCAGTTTTCTACATGAGATAAAAGAATAAATAGCATTTGTTGTATTTTAAATCTTTTGTTTTGCTTCTTTAAGCCATCCACCTACCTGCGCACCAGCGAATTGTAATTCTTTAGCCATTCTTTCATAATCTCTTGGTTGAAAAATCTGTTTTTTTAAGCATAAGCGAGAGAGAACTCGGAGTTTTTCTATTTTGCGGTTGGCAGCGTTGAGAAGAAGCACCTTTTCTTGCTTGGATGTATATTTGGCATCGATCAGATCTTCCAGAACGTCCAGAGAAAGGTTCAGCAATCGGGTAGTTAGCGTAAAGCGTACTTTTTTGGGAAACCGATCTAAAGTGTCAAAGAACCAGTCCAGAAAATCACTCCAGGCATTCAGAACAGGCAAGTCTTCACTCATGTTTTTGACTCCAGAACAGGAGAATCAGGTGGAGAAGGCACAGCAACAGGCTGCTCCACAGGCTTTTCCAATGTTGGTTGAACAGCAGGCTCATTCTTTGCATTGCCAGCAGGATGCTTAGGATACAGCGCGATAATCCTTAAGAGATCCCTGCCAAAATTCTCTATTCTCTTGTGCCCAAAACCACAATTTCGCTTTAGCTCTTCTAATGTTTTAGGACGAGAGCTGATCATCTGGAAAATTTGTTCGTTTAAAAAAAACGTGTATGCAGGGATTCCTGTTTTTCTAGCCTGCTCTATGCGCCATTTTTTCAGTGCCTTCCACAAGACTATGTCTTCTGGAGGAAGATCAGGGAGTTCTTCTTTTCTATATCTGCTTTTAGAAACATGGGGATTTACTGTAGGTGCTGGCAAATTTGTGTTGTTGCTGGTATCTTGCGGCACAGAAGGTGCAGGATTGGCTTCTGCTATTGGTTTTTGCTCCTGTCCAACAGCCTTTCCCTCGGATTGTATCATCTGGGGAACCAAAACGCGGCTCACAAAAGCCTGGCTTCTGGCAAGATTAGGCATTCGGGATTCTTCTTTTTTCCGATACACAAGCAAAACAGCACATGCAGGCAAACCCGATATTGTATAAAAAGAACTCTGGCATTCTATAACTTCCAAAGAGTATTGCTGCAAAAACTGCTGCAAAATCGTTTCATCAAAAATATTTTGCTCTGGAATATACCGAAGCATAAAAAGTTTTATGTGCATGCTATCCTAAACCTAAACCTCATACGTGTTAAGTTATAAGTATCTTAAAAAAAATAGATTGTATTAACCCAAAAAGCAAGCGAGTTTTATCTGAAGCGATCTCTTTGTGTAAGCCTTCTTTCAGGAATCAAAAAAACAGGTATCCCATTTTTATTTTTGCGCCAAGATCAAGAGTTTTATATCTTAAATTGACGGCTATGCTGTGTTGCACTGGGCTATATGCTATGCATGCATATAGTATATAGCCATGCATGCATAGGTAGTTATGTATACATGCATGGCTTTCTATGTATGCACACACATGCTATGCATGCATAGAAAGCATCTATATGCTACAT
>JABWCH010000069.1 GCA_013359215.1 Candidatus Brocadiia bacterium
GTCCAGTATCACACACCTTCTTCTGTATCTTTTTTCGTTTGGGAAGTAGTCGAAGTCCAGAAAGTGGATTCCTATGGTCGGCATGAGCTTGCTATACGTATCTCCTGATTCTAACTGGCTTGCAAACAGCTTGCATAGATAGAACAAGGCTCTTCTTCCATAAAAGCCTTGCTCTCCTACCTGCAACTCTATGTCGTACCATCTTCCCTTTTCATCCACTCCTTTTATATCCACTATAGATGCCTTTGATCTTATGTAATCCTGGAAATTATACGGATTTTTTATTATGATCTCCTGTATCGGCGTTTCCCATTGCACCACCGCATTTACCAGCGATAGCAGTATGTCTTTGTTTTCCTCGCTTCCGAACAGCTTTCGGAATATTATGTCTACTTTGGGATTTACTGTACACATGCGCTTTCCTTTCTTTTATTTTTTGCTATGAAGAGCAATGCCATTTTGTGGAATTAAAAATGGGAAAGTTATTCGATTCTCATTGCTTATTTCCTCTGGAGTAAAAAAATCTGCTCCTGGATTTTTTCTTTCCAGATTTTTTCTTCATCAGGGGTTTGGATGTCTGCGAGTAAGTATAGCCATAAAGCTTTTTGGTTATTTCCTATTCCTTGCGCAGCCATAGCAAAGCCTATCAGGTATTTAAAATCAGGCTTCTGGGAAAAGATTTTCTGGGCTTTGGCAAAGGAATTGTAAGCTTCCTGATACTGTGCTGTTTCCAGATAGGCACTGCCTAGCTTTGTATACACTTCGCTTTTTAGCTTTTTTTCATCGGAATGTACCAGAGCTTTTTGATAGTAACGAATAGCCTCTTGCGGCAAAAGCCTCAGCATAAAAGAATCCCCTTTAAGCCGATAGCCTTTAGGATTTTGAGGGTAAGCGAGTATAACAAGGTCAGCATATTGCTGTGCTTTTTCATATTTTTTTTCTTTATTATAAATCATAGCAATCAGTTGATTTATATAGCGGGAATAAGGATATATCTTGGATATGCGGAGCAATTCTTCCAAAAGATACTGTCGTTCTTCTTTTTTCAAATCAGAAATGCTCATGTCATTGGCCTTATAAGGGTTAAAGCTATGGATTGCATACTCGCTTACAACCGCAGGATGCTTTTTCTGGTTCGCGTACAAAACATGGACATCATCCATAAAAACAATCTTGTAGTCTTCATTGTTTTGCAAGCATTCAGGGACTCCATCTTCTATTTCTATCATCAAAAAAGAAATATCATAAACAGAAGTAAATTTTTGGAAAACCCCTTTGTCCTGCATACAATTCTTAACTAAAAATAGATCTTCATCTCCAAAAAGATGAGGTATTTGCATATCCATGACGATTTTATAATCAGGATAGAGTTCCCATTGCAAGTATCCGCCATAATTCGGATGGTGGAGGATGTTCCCTCCCACTTTAATATGCTTCAAAAAAGAAACCACGCCTGCTGGCAAATCTCTGTCACAAAAAGGAAAACGTCGTTCCTGGGACAAAGGTCTATATATGCTTTGCCAGGGCAAGGCGAAAAGTAAAGCACAGACTATGGTGTAGCAAAAAGCCTTTCCAAAGCCTTGTTGAAAATGGAAAGACTTATCCCAGGACAAAAGAGCTACTTTAATCGAAGGCAGCGTAAGCAAAATCAATTCCAGAAAAAAGCGATTGCATTCTGAAATAAGATAAAGAGATGCCAGGAATAAAATGCAGTGGCTGATGCGTACTTGTTTAAACAAAAGATTTCTTACGAAAATCCCTAAAATAAAGAAAAAAAACATATTTCTCAATGTGTTGACATTGGGAACAAACAGAGAAAATTGCAAAGGAAGAAAATCTGAGGCAACAGTTGGCTTAAGCTCCAGAATATAGTCTTTTGCATATTCTATGGAAATAAAAGGAATGGGTAGTAGCTTAAGGCCATGGGGAGTTCCAAATAGTACAAAAAGAACAGTGATGAGAACAGAAAATAAAAAAAGCTTGTCTTCTTTTTGAAAACAAGCTTTTTTTCTGGCATGAACGAGCATTTCGAGAGTATACGCCAGGCAAACCAAGAGCAAAACAGGATACGTAATACCGTGAAAGTTGACCCATAAGATACCAACAAGGGGTAGCAGCATGACTTTGGGCGATGGTTTATCTAAAATAGAGATGGCTATACATAAAGACAAATAGCTAAAAAAGTGGGGTCTTATGGTCACCCACCTTCCCGAAAATAAAACAAGACACACAACTCCCAAAAGTATGGCAAAAAGCCGAATTTCCTGATTTTTTAAGTCTTTGAGTATAAAACCCAAAAAAAGCAAGCCAAAGAGCAGGAATGTGATGCCTCTGAGGATAACAAGCCCATGGTAGTTGCCCCATTCATAGCACTTATAGACTAAAGTGCGGAATAGCCAGAAATAGTCTGGCCTTTCCCTGACTGGATTTAAAAAGGAGAAAAAGCTTGTTTCTGGCAGCTCTCCTTTTTCCCACAAATACTTCCCGCCATTCAGATGATACCATAAATCCGTGTCTGTCAAAGTAACTGGCGAATTTAAAAAAGAATATGCTGATAAAAGCAAAAAAAAAGCAAGATAAAAGGTCAAAAAAATAGAAAGAAATTTAGGCGTAAAAACCCAGAAGGTTTGCTGTTCCTTATTGTCAGGGCTATCAGAAAAAAAATGAGATAGCATGCCAAAAGCTCCTTTTGAAATTAAAGAGATTTTTATTGGGGGGAAGATTAAAGAGATTTTTATTTGGGGGAAAATTTTTGTAAAAATTTTCCCCCAAACCCCCTTTAAAAAATTTTATATATTTATTTATTTTTAAGTATGGATACAATCACAACTTCGGTCACACCCGTTATGATTGTAATTCCCTATTCTACATCCAGGGCAAAGTATTTAGGATTCAGAAGTTCGTCGGTTGCATTGAAAATCATGTATTCCCATCGGACGCTCTTTCCTGGCCCAAACACTCTTTCTTTCAGGTATTGCCCTACTTTGGGCTGAGAAATGAATGTAACTTTTTTGATGTCTTTTTCGTTTAGAATCTTGTTTGCCATGTAGTGCATCAGTTGAGAAACCAGCAAGTTGCCTAGCATATAGTTATGATAGTATACAGGAACAGTTGCCAGGTGGATTTTGGCAGCCCAATCAGGCTTGTTTCTGTCAGGGACTCTCTTTACCAACTGGTACTTTTCTACATAGTCCCACCATAGTTTATTCAAGTCCTGGTCAGGATTCTTGTAAAGCTCTCTTTCGAAATTGACCATCACCAAACTCCAGCGGCAGAAAATGAGCAAATTCATCTTTCTTTCCACTTCCAGCGTTTCTTTCCATTTATCTGCTATCTCGGCTGGAATACCAACGGCTTCTTTTAGCCATTCAGGATTCGTAGTCATAACCTCAAACATCATGGCTATGGCTTCTGTGGTAAAGGTATGTGCATCTTCTCTAAGCAACCAGGGCAATTTTTTGTCTATATACATAGAATAAACGCCATGTCCTAGCTCATGGAGCAGAGTTTCCAGCCAATATCTGTTGTTTTTCAAGGAACACATGGTACGGACATCCCCTTCTCTGTCGATGTCTGTACAATAGGCGTGCTGGTATTTGCCTTCTTTTTCATAAAGATCAGAACGATTGAGCATCTCGGTTACCTGAAGACCCATGCTATTGTAGAATTTTTCCACAAGGAGTCTTACATTTTTGTCCTTTAGATACTCATCCATATCTACTCCACCGACATTCTGAACTTCTTGAAAGAATTGATCTTGATAGTGATAAGGCATAAGATTTTCAGGAGAAATACCATAAGAAGCAGCCAATTTTTCATCGATCATTTTTTTCATCTTTTCAAAGGGCTTTTGGGTAGCAACAGCCAGATCTTGAAAAATGCGAGCAATGTCTTCGCTATTTTGCTCTGCCAATTCCATGCTCATTTCATAATAGTTGCTGAATCCTAATTTTTTGGCTGCTTCATTTCTCAGCTTTACCAGATCAATCACATCTTTGGCAACAAGCTCACCAACTGTTTTGCAAGCTTCCCAGGCAGCTTTTCTTCTGCTACTATCCTTTTCATTTTTTAGCATGCCTGCCAGATCATTGTCAGCGACTTTATTGCCTTCAAAAACACCACGATGCGTGTTGAATTTTGCTTCCAGAGCAGAACCCATTTTGACGATTTTTTCCAGCAACTCTTCATCGATCTGGTTAGAAAGGTATTCCAGGTGCAAAAGCTCGATCTGCCTTTTCAGAATAGGGCAATCGATCTTTTTGCTCTCGTGGAGCGATTTCACCAGAGCAAAGTCTTTCTTGTCTGTATAAACCTTACGATACTGCAACTCCATCTCGGCTGCCTTATCATAAAGTTCTTGCTTTCCCGTGCCTGTAGCTTCCCAATAGGTCTTGTTCATCTCTTTATAAAGCGGCTGAACCTTTTTCAAATGCTCTTCGATAAAAACTTTTGCCTGCTCGTTCAGGCTTTCTTCTGTAGCGAATACCAATGTTGACATAATTACAATACTCAAAAGAAAAAAACTCCAGCGTATCATAAAAAACTCCTTTTTATGCTCGTTACAGATTCAAAACCTGTAACGCCGCGTCTGTTCGCTCATTACGGATCTGTAATCCGTAACAATGCAATAACCATACATAGAGCCGCTCGTTACGGATTTGCAATCCGTAACGCCGCGCCTCAATTACTATAATTTTTTAGCAATCTCAGGTGGAATGGAAAAGCGCAAAATAGTGTTGCGATCTTCTGCCTTGCCAGCATAGTAATCCTGAGCATCTCTATTCGCATCCTTGTGGGCCAGGCTTCGAGAGTAAGAAGCAAGACTGCCTGCTGGGCTATTGTGGTCTACAACACAAGTATGGATAGCACCAACGTTGTTGCCCTCATAGACAATCTCAAAAAGTCGGGATTGCTGTGGATAATCCAACAAGGAGGCACTTTGTACTTCCCAATAGCCTCGGTCTTGTGTCCCAACGCAAGTGATTTTATGAGAATGCTTATGACCAGCAACATGCAAGAAAACATTAGGATACGATTTTAAGGTATCCTGGAAATCCTGCTGAGAAATATAGTTTCTATTGTCGCTGACCTGGGAGAAAAATTCCTTCACTCCTTGGGCAATGGATTCATTCTTTCCATAGGCATGATACATTTCTTCCCTCAGCCCAGAAAGAGTTTTGATGTCATCACCTGGATGATGAGATACAATCATAACAAGCTCTTTGTTAGACTTTGCTTTTTCCAGCTCAGGAATCAGGAAACGCTTATATTGGTTTTCGTCAATCGTACCCAATGCCGTCCCTGACCGAGATGCTGTATCGAGAACAATCATCTTAAGAGGCAAACCCGATTTAGGATAAACACTATAGTACATAAATTCTGGATCAGGCAGATTGCGAGGGAATCCAACAACAGGCCGCATGCTTTGCTTTTGCCAGTGTACCTTCAGGAAATCCCTGCTATTGAGAATAGAACGTCTTGCGTCTGCTATGACATTTCCAGATATTAGTTTGGAAAGATCAGGAGGGCTTGTCCAGGGTTTTAAAACCGCATTGGAAAAGTTACCTACAGGATTTTGCAACACAAGCTTATCGAAAATTTTCTTAAAAATAGAATTATAAAGCTCTAAATATTGGAAAGGAACATTCCCTTGCAGCAAAAGATCATGGTTTCCAGCAGCAGAATACCAGGGAATCGAAGCCATTAGCCCTTTGGCTATAAAAGAATCATTTGCATCGTTGTCTGGGCCAGCCAGAGGATCTTCGTTAATTCCGCTATCAGGGTCTATTTCTCCGCCTTCCAGGGCAGAAAGAAACCAATCTGTTTCGTTTTTCTGCGCATTGTCCAGGCTGTCTCCTGTGTTCAAAAGAAAATCCATCTGGGTGCGTCTGGCAATTTCATTCATGGTTTCTACCATAGAATCCAAAACCCTGGGAGTAAGATCTTCCTGAGGTCGGAAAGCACTGGTTACACCTAGTTTTTCGAGATACATTTCTGCTGCAACTAACCTTGCAGGGGATTCCTCGTCTACAATGTGGGCATCTGTAATCTGTCCAAAAAACAGCAAAGTTTTCGGTGCTGCCTTAGGGCCAAGAACCTCTCTACAAAGATCATTCCTCATACCCAAAGGTTCACCGATGGCAAACCTGGCGTTCAAAGGCGAGCCAAGAGCTTTGTCTAAAAAAGCCAGAGAATGGACATACCTTCGATGAAGCGTTGTAAGATCCGCAACGCTTCTCAAAGAATTACCCCAGGTAACTTCCTGCGATGGTAACCCTTCGCTTAAAATAGAAGGTCCCAACAAAGCTCCTGCTGCTATAGCTTTAAAAAAATCGCGTCTCGTGATGTTCACATAAATTCTCCTAAAAATGATTATGACTGATTCTTCACAGAATTTTCCAATAATTCCACAAATTACTATGGGCTCTTATATTTTACAGCACTTTTCATTTTCGCTGTATACATAGTATACATCGGATACATCGGATTCAAAAAAATTTATCCACAGATTACACAGATTACACAGATTTTCGAAGCCTTTATCTGCGTAATCTGTGTAATCTGTGGATTATTTTATAGGCATTTTTTCTATGCAATACAACTGAAAACTGCTGCAACCCCTTTGAATTATACTAAAGAGAAATAGCTTTTGACCTAAACCTTCAGCCAAGCTTACGCGGAGAGCATGGAAAGTACGCGGAGTACTTCGTAGAGAGACGTGAATCCTTTGCGGGCTTTTAGGATGGCATCATCAAGGAGTTTACTCATTTCTTCTTCTCTGGTGATTTCGTTTTCTGTTTTTTGCAAAATGATTTGTTGCCATTTTTTATCGCATGTAAGGATTTCCATGATAGGGAATTGTCCTCTGTAGCCTGTGCCACGGCATTGAGGACAGCCTGCTGCTTTAAAAAATTTCTCGCCTATAAGAATTTTAGGAAAGGCATTTTTCTCTGTTTCGCCCGCTTCATAAAGTTCTTTGCACCTTTCGCATAAGCTTCTCAACATTCTCTGCGATACTATGCCTGCCAGAAAATCTTTTAGAAGATAGCGTTCTATTCCAAGACCTATAAGCCCTTTGAGCGCGGAAAGAGACGAAGTGTCTTGGGTCGTAAAAAGAACCAGATGGCCTTTCATCGCAACTTCGACGCATAGACGAGCGACTTCTTTATCTTGCACAGAATCTACCATCAGAACATCAGGATCATTATACATGGCAGAGCGTATGGCAGCACAGTATTCTTTAGGCTGGGAATTTTTTAAGGGAATCTGAAGGCATCCATCTAAAACCTTTTCTATACGGCTTTCAATGGTTATTACGCGGCTATGATTGGCTTTGAGTTGCTGCACTAAGGAATACAGTGTTGTGCTTTTCCCAGAATGAGCCGTTCCTGTCACCAACAGAATACCATGAGTTTTCCGCAGCATCTTTGCTAGTTCTCCTTCGTGTTCTGCCCCTGGTTCGAGCTGTTCTAAAGCAGGAATACCTTCGCTAGTGTTAAGAATCTTTAAAGACACAGCATCGCCTAAGAACGTAGGGATAATGCTGATGGTCGCCTCTATTTTTTTGGATTGGTAGGGAATCGTGATCCGACCATATTCCATGGTATTCATTTCTCGCGAATTCAGACACGCCTGCGATTTTAGATATTCCACAACCTTGGGATATAGACTTTGGGGGAAGGGAGCTAAATCGCGTAAAGCTCCTTCCATGCGGATCTGGACAGAATTGCCGTGAAATGTCGGCTGTATATGAATGTCCGAAGCCTGGGCAGTCATAGCTTCCTGCCAGAGCAAATCCAGAAGTGCTGAAGTTTTAATGTGTTCCTGGTTTTTCTTTTCTTTTCCTTCTTCTTCTTGCATATATCTTTTTAAGGCTTCTATGACAATAGAAGAGATGGATTCGCCACTAGATTCCTGTACCCTATTGAAGGTGGCTAGATCTTCTTCTCTGATATAGATTGTTCTATTAGGCATTTCAGTTTTCCTTAGACTTAAGTAAATTGAAAAGAACCAATATGCTTTCACCCAAGAGGATATGAGTTTCTTTTTCTAAACAATAAGGATTGTTGGGTTCTAGCGGGGTTTGCTCTAAAACGACCTTCCCTTCCTTTGTTTCTATCCAATAGGTTTCCTCTTCTTCTTTATACAAAATTCTGATCTGGTAGTCTTGCGTTGTTTCCTCTTTAAAGCTAAGGGTATTTTCCTGGCTATTGCCAATATAGATTTCGTGAGAAAAAAGAAGATACGACTCTTGGGGAACATTGTTTAGACGATGGAGCAAAAGTGCTTTATCTTTTATAATAGCCTTAAGCTCCAAAACGCCGCCGACATCAATTATCTGGCCAGAACTCAATGCCTTTTCTCTTGCAAGAAGAGCGATACAATCCAGACTTGTACCATTAGTAGAAAGAGAATCTTGTATGAAATATTGCTCGTTTTGGCGATATATAACAAAGTGCTTGCGGCTTATATCTGCCGTAGCCGATTGTAAAGCGTATTCCTCTAATGGAAACAAAGCAAGCCTTACATCGTTTGTCTGGTCTCGGCCAAAACTCACTTTTTCTTTGGGAAGCAAAATAATATGGATACCTTGCTTTTTGTATTTTAAAGTTAAAGACGCATTCATAGTTTTTTTATAACACCATAGTTTTAAATTCTTCCTGCCGCACCGTAATGGGGAAGTTTTCTGGATGATAGAGGCTTTCAAAAAGCCTGGATGTGCTATTCTCATCCATAATTTTCATAAAAACAGGGAAGGTAGCGCAGAGGAATTCCAGGCAAAGCTTCTTCTCTGCCTGGCTCGCATTTTCCCACATTTCCAAAAGCAACCGCAGAATTTTATCGGGGTTTTCTCTGGCATCTAGTTCACGAATTCCAATGCGGACTATGCTTTTCATACTTTGTATTCGGACTTCCTCTTCCACGATATTTTTTACTAGATCCCATATTTGTTTTATAAGCAAAATCCTATCGTTTGCCTCAGAAGGAAGTTTACACAAAAGGGTTCGCAGTGCGAGATGCCTGAATTCAGGGACAGCAATCTTGTCCATAAATTGCAATCCCTTGGAAAATTCTAGCTTTTGTAAGATTCGCTCTATGGCTTCCCGCTTTTTTTCATAGGAAGTAAAAGAAAAAGCGATTTCCATGGATTGATAGGGGTCTACAGAGGCTATTTTAATCGCAACTAAAATCAGAGCATTAATTTTAGATCTGCTGTTTTTTATTTTACACAGCATAGAATAAGCTTGACAGCAAATTTCGATCTCTTTTTCTGGATAGAACTCCAATGCTTTACGCAATAAGCGAATGATCGTTTTAGCACGAGTTTTATGATCAAAAATGCTTTCTGCCAGAAGAAAACCATCTTCCCATTTATATTCTATCCATTCTAAAGTCAGGCTGCCTATCATCTGATCTCTATATTGTTGTAAATAAGGGCTTGTCATGGGTTTTATCAAATTGCGCAGGCTTTCTTCGTCCATGGTTTCTTCTTCTAGCCCAGAAGAAATCTCGGTGATTTCTGTTTTGCTGAAAAGACCATTGATTAAAAGCAAAACAGTTCTAGGAAAAACAAGGGAAACTCTGTGGACGAACAAAGCAAACTCTTGACGTTCGTCTGCTTTGAGAATATCGTCGCCTGCAATGCTAAAGGTTTTAGGATCGATTCTGGAAGCAATCCGAATCATTCTATGCAGCCATGGTGCAGGCCAGTTGTGCAAAGATTCATCGTCAATAAGGCATAAAGCCTGAGCCACAACAAAAAATGCCTGCGTGAGTGCAGTGCCAGGTTTGGCGATCAAGAGTTTCTGGAATGTACTTTCCAATTCGTATTTGATCTGGTCATGGCTTTTCTGGAATGTATCTTTTGATTCCAATATAGGCGTTTCTGGCAAAGTTCCCTTGAGCGTATGGATAGTATACTCCAGAATTTCTTTCAAAAGATTCTTTTCTGCTTGCAAAAAGATTCTTTTCTGCTCTGCGCCAAAGTCTTTTATGACCTGAAGATGATAAAAAGCACACTGCAAACGCTTTGACTTGATAGCGAGAAAAATCTCAGAATTTTTTTCCTGTATGGCTGGTTCTAAATAATCCACCAAAGAGCATATCTGCAAAAGAATATAGCGGTGCAGTCTGTATCTTTGTCTGGAATACTCGGAAAGCTGTATTACTCTTTGAGCAGCACGAATAGACTCTTTAGGATCATAGTGTATCAGATCCTTAGCGAGGCGAATCATGCTCAGAGAACGCAAAAGATATAAATCTTCTTGTGTATCCTGGGGAAGATGTTCATCAATGACAAAGGTGTCCAGATAGCCAATAGTTTGCAATATCCATTCGCTTTCTTTTTCAGGAACAAGACCTCTGCTCAAAAATAAAAATTTTTCCACGCCTGAAATCCAGTCAGAAAAATCGAATTTGCCTTGTGGCATCATCAAAAGCTTTTGGACAAAGCCATGCACACAGGATGGGCCAAAAGGAAGTATGCTAATCAAAGTATGAAGAGCATTGTATAGATTTCCCTTTTTCAAGCTTAACGATACAAGGGGCATTTCGTTTTCTTTTGGCTTGGTTATATAGTCGATTACTTTAATAAAAAAATCATTTTTCAAAGGCGAAGGCAAACCCTGGATAGCCCTCAAAAACTTATAATAAGGAGAAAGATCTTCTCTTGCCACTTTGCTGGCAAATTCTAAAATTTTATCCAAGATATATTCGCTAAATTTTTCATCCCAGCCTGCATTGGCCTCCAAAGCTTTAATCCAGGAATCAATCCTGTTTAAGGGATTGCGGATGCCAATGATATTTTCTTTTACCATTTGCCTGACAGGCTGCCCTAACAGAGGATGCTGTTTTTCCATAACACCCAGTGAGGACAGAGACTCGAGATTGTTCATTGCCGTATAGGCTACGTCGAAAGTAGGAGCAAAAAATGGTGCTGTTTTTTCATATTCGCTGACGATTTCTTCGAGAGTCTTAAACCGAAGCTCAGGTGGAAGCTTTTCTACTATCTCCACTGCCATGTCAGGAGATATTTCTTTTAGCTTCTGGCATAAAATTCTTATCAGAATAGCCCTTGTCGAAAGAGACGATATCATTTCCACACTAGGCAAAAGCTTTTCTATATAGTCTTCTATGAACTGCGGCTGGAGTTGATGCATGATGCTTTGTATCTTTTCCAAAAATTCATTGTTTATGCTATCTTTGGATTCCTGCAGATGCTTTTCTAATAAAACATTGAACCTCCAGAAACTCTCGCAGGCCATGTTAGGCTCTACTTCCTGGGTCACTATCATGATTCTCAGAAGCAGAGGAATTTTTTCTATATATTCATCAGAAATAACCTCTAAAAGCTGATTGTTTCCCTCTACATCGTATTCTTTTTGCTGGAAAATAGCATCCAATGCCTGGAAAATTTTTGCCATCTTTTCTTTGTCTTGGGAATTACCACGGCACAATGTCAATATTTCTCTGATTCTCTGGCCTGGTGGTTTGCAAAGGTGCGCTGTTGCAATTTTGGTTTCCAGAGATGCAGGCAGATATTTGAGAAGCCGCCTTGCCCTTCCTAAGTCCTTTTGCGCTAATTCCTGGAGCAATATTCCACCATATTCAGCAAGAGCATTTTTTAAAATGGAATCTTCTATATGGTCTATTCCCAGGCTTTGCTCTCCTATTGCTAGAAGATTGCGGATTGTTTTATGTCGGTATAAGTCGCTTTTGATTTCCAAAAGTAGCTCTATGGCTTTTTCTGGAGAAAAGGAAAAAAATTCTGGTACAATTTCGCTAAAGAGCTTATCTTTTTGTTCTATTGCCATGCTTTTAGCAATCGTAATGATCTGTGGCCATATAGAAGAAGACAAAGCAGTAGGAAATTTCCCCAAAATAGGGAAAATGCGCATCAGGATAACCCCAATCCCTTCCAGCTTATTGATATCCACGCCCACGATTTGAGATATAGCGTCTTTCAAATATTTATGGCAAAGCTCTACATCTTTAGAAAGGAATCCCGTGGCAATTTCCAAAAGACCTTTGCATCGGTCTGCTGGATTTTTCATCTTTTTCAATTCTATAACAAGCTTTTCCAAATCCTCGGTAAGCTGCTTTTCTTTGATAAGCCTGGAGAGGAAGGATGATAAAAGATTGAGGCATTCATATCTCTCTTTGCTTTCTACAGACTCTTGAAGTATAGAAAGAAAGGGGCTTAACAAAATAAAATGGTATTCTCCTGGCAAAACCAGCAATATTTCGCAGAAATTTTTTTGGACAATGCTCCCATATATACCTGAAAGAAAAGCATTCATGCTTTCTAATTGTCTGGAAGGATAAGAAATTTCCTGAATAGACGCGAGTATAGACTGGAAGATTTCTACAGCCTTGGGTATGTCTCTTTCCAGTACTCGCTCGGCTAGAATTCGTTTTGCCATAATCTGATATACAATATCCGATATAAGCTGTGTTTCTTCGAGCATGATGGAAATAAAATCGTGATTTTTGTTTAAAAAAGTAGACAGATAGTGGATAGAAAGAGCTTTTTGGCGGTCGCAGGTTATATGAGTTATGGATCGGGATATAGTAAGTGACAAAGAGAATTCTATTTCTTTTAAATGCTTTTGGAATTCCAGATATAGATTGCCTCTCTCCTCTCCATTATAAATGTATTCTATCAATTCCAGGCATTGATCTATAATAGGTTTCGATTTCGATGGAATTATAGAATCCAGAAAAGGAATAACAGAATGGATGAATTGTATACGGCTATATTCGCTTTCTACAGATGCAATTGACTTGATAAAAAAATCCAAGAGCAAAGGAATCTCTTGTGTATCCAGATTTTCTATGTTCTCTATAGATCTAAACAATAGAAAACACAGGCTTTCTTTATCTTCTATCTGATGGCTTAAGCGGATTGCTTCATTCCATTGTTTTTTTTCTAATATGCCTTGGTAGTAATTCAGTGAAATTTTAATTTTTTTGTTGGGATATGTGCATGACTTCAGAAGGTAGTATTTTGCTAAAGCAGAAACATTCTGTAAAGACACAGAACTGGCAATTCCATGCTGGAAAATTTCTCTTGCCGTATCAAAATCAAAAAGCTCCAGACTATGTTTGCCTGCAATTTCAGCATATTGTAAAATACCTTCCATATAAGAAGATTTTACAGCATGATAAAACATACGGTACGTGCTTTTGTCTGGAAGATTACGGAGGGAATCATAGATTTTTCTATGAATTTTTTTCCTGCGTTCTTTTGTTATAGCCCGTTCTATGAACTTTATGTATTCTGGGTTTAAAATTTGTATAGAATTTTCTATATCCCCTGGAACAAGAATCAGGCTATGAGTCAGAATATTGTCTAGTGTATTTTGCACTTCTTCCCAGGAAACATCCCATTCTTCCTTGTCTTTTTTGATCAGCTCTAAAGGCAGTGCCCCTTTATACAATGCTGCATATTCCAAAAGAGTTTGGAATATTTTACGCTGTACATTCGAAAAACAATCTAAAAAGCTTTCCCTGAGAATATCCAAAGAAATGTTGGAAAACGAAAGTTCCTCTTTTAAAATCCAGAACCCTCCGAGGCAAACAAGCTGCTCTCGAAAAAGAAGTAGCTTTAGAATTTCTGTAATCCAAAGAATGTTTCCTGAAGTTTCTTCCATAATTTTGTGAATGAATGGGCTTTTTGTAGATTGCCCTAGCAAATTAGGATAAAAGCATTTAGAAATATATTCTAAAAGCCCTTCAGGTGCAGTTTCTTGCAAAGAGATTTCTGCATACTGGCTATTTTCGCGTATAATCTGCAAAAATTGGTGGAATTCTGGCAATCCTTTGCGCTCGATGCTTTTTTCATAGAAGGTAAATATGAAAAAAAGGGGGAAATGGGGGTTGCTTTCGGCCAGATACTTCAGAAAGTTTAGCGTAGGACGATCTGCCAGATGAAAATCATCGATGAACAGCAAGATAGGCTTATGGTTTGCCAAAAGTCTGATAATTTCTGCCAGTTCTTTCCATACAAATAGCTTACGCTCTTCAAAAGCATCATAATCAGACATGGATACAAGGTTCAGTTGGGAAATTTTTTCTTGCAGGCTGTCTTTTTGCTTTTGTATTCTTAGCAAACGCACTGTGTTTCTACGGACATTTTTTAATATGTCATTGCTTAAAAATTTAATAAAATCAGAAATTCTGTTTCCTAAAGTCTGATCCAAAGACGTAGCATCTTCCAGCACATTTTCCAACAGTTTTTTGATAGGGTTTAGAATATGGGGATCTTCTAAAGAATTTGCACTATAACTAAAAGAAAGCAGCCAGAACTGGTCTTCTTTACAAGAAACCTGTAAAAATTTTTTGCCTAAAAATGTCTTACCCTGCCCTGGATTCCCCTGAATTCCGAGAAACTGCACATCTCCACTTGTGATAGACTGGGTGAGATAGTATTCCATAATTTCCCAGGCTTCTTGCTTTTGAAGCAAATGGTTAGGCAGCTTATCCTGTATTCTGTCCTTTTCAGGAGTTCTCCAACAATTTTGCTTTTGCAGTAGCAAAATGCTTTCTTTGGCCAGGGGATTTTGTAAAATCTCTTCTCTATCGTAGGAAAGGATAAAGCATAGCCGATGGTTGCGGCTTTGTTTTGTCATGCTATTGATGAAGTAAAGAGTCAGAGGATCGCTATTTTCCAGATGGTCTAAAAGCAACAAAGTCGGGCGTTTTAAAGAGAGGCTATACAAACAAATCCGCAAGCCATGAAATAGCTCAGGAAAGGGTGTCATTTTTACCTGAATTTCTTTGCTTTCAGGAGATGGATAGACTTCTTCCAGTGCAATAAAAATTTTACTCCACCGATAGAATTGGCACACTGTTTTCCAGGAACTATCTCCAGGGTATTTATCTTCTGTCAGCAAAGAAGAAAAAAGCTCCAAAACGCCCTGTAGCTTGCTAAAGGAAAGCAAAGCATGCCTGCATATAAAAAGAATTTCCTGCGCTTTGATTGCATTGACTTCTGTAAAGGCATTGGTTATTTTTTTCAAAAATATTTCTAATCGTTCCAGATTTTCTGAATATACAAAACAAAAGTTGATAGAACCATCTTCTTCAAAAGATTCTCTGCTGAACTGGTATAGAGTCTTGCACCATTCTCTTACTTCTCCATCAAATTCCAGGCCAAACTCGCTTGGCGTATCTGTTGGGAAGATAATATCAGGAAGTATTTTTGAAGAGAGATCTTCTGGAATCATAATATCCACAGAAGGAATATAACGCCATGTGTCTAATTTACAGTCATGAAATAGCTTGTTTAAAGTTTGCTGCGTTATTTCTGGTGTCAGGATGTTGTCCCGCCATAAAAATACATTGCTTATCCACGCTTTGGAAAGGTTTTGCTTGTCATAAAAAAATTTGATTTTAGAGGCAAGCCAGACAAAAATGGCCGCGCCCAAAAGAAGCAAAGGGAAAAGAAATATTTTTATAAAAAAAGACAAAACAAAAGAAACAACAGAAAGAAGCAAAACAAGAAAAATGCTATAAACCAAGCCACTCTGAAAGAGAAAAGGCATCTTTTTGTTGCTGGCATGAACCAGCGTGCGAATACCTTTTTGCAAGCTCAGTATATGAGAAATACTATGGATCTGGGCTTCCCAAAGAGCAATTTCAGAAAACTGGCTAAAGCTATATCTTTCTTTCAGACAATATTGTCCAATATCAAAAGAGCACTCATGCATCTCTAGTGCTATTGCTTTTGCTTTCTTTACATTCTGCAAAGTAAAGCATTGCAAAAGTTCCTGGTATAAATTGCAAAATGTATGATAATGATGGGCGATCTCTTGAAAATGCTCTAATTTTGTTTCTTCCCCCTGAGCTGCGATAAAAAAACCCCAATAGGCAATCAGCTCTCTTCTGAGAAGAGATAAAGGAGAAAAAAGAGCTTTTATTTTTTCCAAAAGGTTTTCCCAGCTTTCATGATAGTATTCTTTCCAGGGAATCCCTTTTTTTTCAGGCAAAGTAAAAACATTTCCACAGGAGCATTCTACCTGATGGCCCTGGGTGTTTTCCTGGAGCAAGATTTTCTTACCACAACTGCATCGTAGCGAAACTGACATAGCAAAACTCCATAAATGCTTAAATAACTTTTTTTGAATTGAAACCTGGCTCTTTATCTTATCATAAGGGAAAAAATTAGCTCATGCAAGCTTTTTTTACCATATATAGCTTTAAATTTTACTTTCTTTTATCTGGAATGGGCGTAACCGCTAACGCGCTCAAAAATTTTTTACAACAGAATGACAGAAAACGTAGAAAAAGGTTCTAAATATAGGTAAAAATAAATATATAAAAGTTTTTAAAGGGGGTTTGGGGGAAAATTTTTACAAAAATTTTCCCCCAAATCTCTTTGAGTAGCACCTATTATGGAATTCTGATTCCTCAGCAAATTCTAGGTAATAGCTCGCCAGGAGGAGTTTCTACCATGCGGATGCCGCCGATATTTGTCTGAATCATGACAGGGAAGCTTTGCTTTTCTACAACGTGGCCTATAATTGCAGCGTCATGGGCATGAGGTAGTTTTCTGAAGGATTCTAGGATGCTTTTGGTTTCTGAAGGGCTTTTTTTGGGTAAAATAGCTATGAATCTGCCTTCGCAGGCAATGGACAGAGGGTCCATGCCCAAAAAAGAACACGCGCCTTGCACCACTTCTGGTACAGGGATGTCTTCTTGGTTGATGAGGATAGATACATCCGATGCTTTTGAAATTTCATTCAGAACAGCAGCACAACCGCCGCGAGTGCAGTCACGCAAAGTATGGATTTCTGGCGTAATGGAAAACAGAGCATCTACAAGGCCATTCAAAGGATTGCAATCGCTTATGGCCTGGGATGCGAAATGGAGATTCTTCCTGGCAGCAAGAATGGCAATTCCGTGAAGACCAATCCCTCCGCTCAAAAAAACCAGATCGCCAGGCTTGGCAAAGGAAACAGAAAGATTCCTTCCCTTGGGGACAACACCAATCCCTGCTGTATTGATGAATAGCCCATCGGCTTTGCCTTTGTCTACCACTTTTGTATCGCCACAGGCAATTTTGATGCCTGCTGCCTGGCAGGTTTCATAGAGAGACTTTAAAATTTTTTGAAGTAACGACGCGCTTAACCCTTCTTCTATAATCAAAGAAACAGACATAAGCTTTGGAGATGCTCCCATCATTGCAAGGTCATTGATTGTGCCGCAAGCCGCAAGCTTTCCAATGTTTCCTCCTGGAAATTCCAAAGGCTGAACCACAAAGGAATCGGTTGTAAAAGCAAGTTTTTTATAGGGTGTTTTTACTGGAAACAGGCTTTGCTTTTCTATAAGATAAGCATCTTCCATAGGTTCTGTATTCCCTGGAAACAGAATGGGAAGCACGATTTCTTCGAGGAGGTTATCTAAACCTCTCCCACTTCCATGAGATAGCTTAATTTGTTCTATAAAAGATAGCATATTTTTCCCATATTTATGAAAATTGACTTTCTACAAAATTTTTTATGATTTCCTTTGCTTCCTCTATAGAAGCATAGGTCTTGCATTGAAAAATGCCAGGCACATATTTCGAGCCTTCTTTGCCCAAGATAAAGGCTGAAACCGAGGTAGATACTTGCCTTTGAAAAAGACAAAGGACAGGCTTTCCTAATGATATAGCGGTGGAAAGCTCAGCTCCCACACCTAAACTAGGGTTGCTAATTTCAAAAATACATATTTCTCCTTCTAAAAGCCATTCATAATCTCTGTCATGGATCTGCTGGAAGGTCATCCCAACTTCGTCTTTTTGAAAGAAAGGGTTGGTCTGATGTCTTGAAACAAGAGAATATCCTAGCTCTTCTACAGAATCCATAACCTTCCTTAGGCTATTTTGATTCACATTAGGAAAACCACCCATCATAGAACATCCAAAAAAGACTTTGGTCATATTGGCACTCCATAAAAAAATATGGCAAATTTTAAGAGCCTATCCGAAAAATAATTTTAGGCGAAAATTTTGAGGCACTCGGAGAGCGAGGAGAAAGTGACAAAATTGCCGCAAGTGTAGCCGTAGCT
>JABWCH010000451.1 GCA_013359215.1 Candidatus Brocadiia bacterium
CGTTCCATTATGCTAGGGCTTGGGTTTGATGAGATCTTTTCTCTGGTGATCACGACACAGGAAAGCCATTTCCAAAAAATGCGCTGCGAGCCTGGAAATTCTCATGCCGTGATTCTGAATCCTAAAACAGCAGAATACAATGTAGTCCGTTGCCAGCTTATGAGCGGACTCCTGGAAGCCCTTGTTAAGAACCGAATCAAACCTTTACCCCAAAGGTACTTTGAACTAGGCAATATAGTCATTATGGATGAAACCAGATACAATAAAGCTCGTGAAGAAAAGCATCTGGGCTTCGCCATCATGGGTGAAAACATGGGCTATGCCTATGGCCGATCTATTATCGATTCTGTACTCCGAGAGCTAGGATGGACAGGACAATACAAAGCACTGGATCATCCTTCTTTTATCCAGGGAAGAACCGCCGAAGTCGCAGTAAGCAATTCGCTCAAAGCTTGGGTAGGTGAAATCCATCCCGAAGTTTTACAAAACTTTGCTTTGACATGCCCTGTTGTCTTAGGGGAAATCGCTCTGGCAACAGTCGTATAAAATTATCCTTGGGATAAATACCAAAAACGCTTATTGACTTAGCTTCTAATTTTAAAATCACGAATGACACGAATACGATGATCTATTCGTGCTATTCGTCCATTCGCAAAATTCGTGATAAGATACTTTTCTGATGTATCCAGATTAGCAGCTAAATCTATAAAATAATCCGCAGATTACACAGATTACGCAGATAAAGGCTTTGAAAATCTGTGTAATCTGTGTAATCTGTGGATAAATTTCTTTGCATCCGATGCATGCAACGCATCAGAGCAATTTGGGAATGCTACTGAAAATTTTTCAATTATCTGCCTTTGCATCCATTCTCAAAACCTGGAAATACACAACAGCGATCATACTACCGCCTAGCCAAAAAGCAGCTTCCATGCTAATGGAAGATGCTGCAAAAGATCCGACCAGTGGGCCAACCAGATTGCCAAGAATAGCAGAGCTGGAAGCAAAACCCATGATGCTTCCTTGCATTTCAGGGGGACAATTTTTGTTGAGTGCAGCATAGAGTGTTGGGACAATAGCTCCTGAAAAAATTCCTATAACAAAACGCAGAGGAAAGAGATAAAGATAATGAAAAATAAAGCCTTGTGCAATAGTGACAATGGCTACTATGGGCAAAGCCATAAGCAAATTTTTTTCATACCCAATCCTGTCGTTTCTTCTGCCCCAAAACGGCGTAAAAGCAGTCATCAGAAAACCAACACTCCCTATTAACAGACCCGTGATGGTCGCCAGATAGTTGGGAGGTGTGTGCAAAGCTTCCAAATAGTAAGCAAGAATAGGCGTGCTAAAGCTTATTCCTGCCTGGCACAAAGCAATGAAGCTAAAAAATTGGATCAACTTTTTATTTTGCCAGACTCTGTTCAGATGGTCTACAAATTTTTTCTCCTTGGGAAGGGGAGAACCATTCTTTTTTTCTTTCACCATAAAGACAACAATGATAGCACTCAGAAAGCACAAAGTAGTGACTAGAAAAAAACTTTCTCGTATGCCTACAGTATCGGCAAAAACGCCGCCAACCACAGGGCCTACCATAATTCCCGATGTTGTGGATGTCTGTAAAATTGCAATGGCATAGCCACTATGTTCTTTTGGCGTAAAGGCTGTAACCAGAGAGAGATTCGCTGCGATGAAACCACTAATACCACCTTGTATGACTCTTAAAATAAACAACTGCCATACATTCTGGGCAAGGCCCATCAAAAACATGGCAAGCATCAACCCCATAATGGCTCTTACAACCATGAGCTTTTTTCCATATTTATCGCCTATATATCCCCAGAAGGGTGTCATAATAAACGAAAGAACAAAAGGAGCGGCAAATACCAAACCAGCCCATCTTTTCGCCTGGGCAATATCCGTAACTCCTAGCTCTCTTATATAAAGAGGCAAAAAAGGGACACAACCATTCATCCCTATCATGGCAATGAACTGGGCTGTCCATATTACATAAAGATTTTTTTTCCAAGGAAATTCTGATGTATTTGTCAATCTTGTGTTTACCTGATAAAAAAAAGGATTGAACATATTGTGAACCTATATTATACTGATAAACCAGGAAATCATGCAAGTTTTTTTATGAATTCAATATAAAGGAGAGCCAAATGTTTTCGAAATATTTCATGATAGTTTTTCTATTCTTATGCTTGCATTGCAATCTCTACTCTCAAGAAAAAGCGACCCAGGAACAAATAGACCAGTTTTTTATGATGCTTCTTTCTTATAAAAACAGCCAGGAAACGCCGATTTTTTCTCCTTTGTTCCTCTCTCATGTACCTGATGCCAAAATCCTGGAAATCCGAGATCATCTGAAAACTTATGGAGCTTATAAAAGATCTACAGCAGCAGGCAAAAACAAAATAGAAATATTCTTTGAAAAGGCTTCGATGCAAGCTTCTGTGTATTTTAATTCCGAAGGGAAAGTAGAAGGATTGTGGTTTTCGCCTCCCAGAATGCTTGAGGAGACTTTGGATAATGTCAAAGAAGATTTACTAGCCTGGCAAGAAAATGTTTCTCTTTGCGTGCGGAAGAATGGGCAAGAATTTTATGCAATCCATAAATCCAGCCCTATGGGCGTTGGTTCTGCTTTTAAATTGCTTGTCTTAAAAGAATTGGCAAATAAGATTAGCAAAGGCGAGGAAAAATGGGACAGAGTGGTTCTTTTAGATCCAAAGCACAAATCATTACCCAGTGGCACTCTCCAAACATGGCCTGATAACACACCGTTAACCATCGCTACTATGGCAAATATGATGATCTCCATCAGCGACAATACAGCCACAGATCTTTTAATCGAGACTTTGGGAAGAGAATCTATAGAGAAGATCAGCCCAGAAAGAATGCAGCCTTTTTTGAAAACAATAGAGATGTTTAAGATAAAATGGGCAATGGACGAAGAAAAAATCAAAGAATATCTGCAAAGCGATCTTTCCAAAAAACGTATCTTCCTGCAATCCCTGGACAAAATAAGCAAGGACAGCATCAAGATCGCTTCTCATCCAACGTATATTGACAGTATTGAATGGCTACTTACCACAGAAGAGCTTTGCCAGATCATAGAAAGCATGCAAGGCATCGATGCTCTTTATATCAACCCAGGAATCCCTTCCTTAAAAACCAATTGGAAATACATTGCCTATAAAGGCGGTAGCGAGCCAGGTGTTTTCAATATGACCTTTTTGCTGCAAAAAGAAGAAAAATCCGATATTTTTTCCGTCTCTTTAACAGCCAACAACCACAAAAAGGATATTGACGCAAACAAATTCATAGAATTTATGTGGAGAATCATAGCTTTTTTAAAATAGAAGACAATTCTGACAGGTTGCGTAAAACTGACTCTTTACACACTAATATGGAAACTGATCTAACTTATTGATAGAGTATATACTAAAAATGCGCATTTGCATTTTATGTACAAGTGTAAAGATTTTTCGCCACGAAGATACGAAGGGCACGAAGAGTTTAAAATTTTTTCTTCGTGATCTTTGTGTCTTCGTGGTGAAAAATCTTTTTATCTATTTGTGTTTATCCTT
>JABWCH010000070.1 GCA_013359215.1 Candidatus Brocadiia bacterium
TTTTACAAAAATTTTCCCCCAAATAAAAATCTCTTTGCGTAACTCCTATTATTTACTTCTCATCGCATAGTTGTTTTTAATTTACACGAACGTTGAGTGCTTATTGGCTTGATCTTTGCGAGGATTCCAATGGATTTTATCATGCTCTGTGTAAAATTCAGAGCATGATAAAATCTTTCATCCTTGCCAGTCTATAGATGCTCGATTTCTTTTAAGATTGCAGAGGCATGGGGGGTGAATTTGGCGGCCCAATCAAAAAGCTTTGCTTTTTTCAGGACTTCTTTATAAAGGAACTTGATATACAATATACGGAAAACTTTTTCATTCTTAGCTCTATCAGCAAGAAGCCAGAGCAAAGTTTCTTTTACTTCTGGGGTAATCATATAAAGATTCATCAAGGGCTTGCCTGTTACTGTATCTGTAATAGTCTTATCGTCTAAAAAATAGGGCAATACAGCCAGTCTGTGTTTTTCTACCATAAGATCTCTGGAAGGGCTAGGCTTGGCATCCGTGCGTCCTTTATCAACGATATAGATAGCACGGTTTGTGATGACCGTCCATACGGCCTGGCAAATTTCTGAGACTGTTTTAGGCTTTTCCATAGACTGTGTCATCACCCAGAGCTTTCCTTTGCCTTTCTTTTCTTTGGGATTAAAGACAGGCAAAGCAGCCGAGCTGTCTAAAAATTCATCATCCTCCCATTCGTTGAGATTTTCTAAAGAATGACGTTCTGCTCTAACTTTGAGCTTTTTGGTTCTGAGGCTTTCTATTTTGATTTTTAGCTTGCCTAAAGTACTTTGTATTGTTTCAATGCCTTGGGAAAGTTCTTCTAGCTCTGAAGGAGAAAGCTTTTTGATTTCCAACCAGGCATCCAGCCAATACTTTTTCCTCGATGATTCTCCACCCTCGGACTTGCGAGGCTGCATAAAAGCCCGATGAATGCTGGAAATAGTATTATGAATTTTCTCCGAAACTTCTTGCCTGTATTCCGCCATAAGATTCAACTCCTAGATAAGTTTTTTTCTATAGAATCTTTCTTCCAGCTACAGAAACAACCATCCCAATACTAATAAAATTAAAAAGTAAGGAAGATCCTCCGTAAGACATGAAGGGAAGTGGTAGACCTGTAATGGGTGCCATACCGACCGTCATCGCTGTGTTTACAATGGTTTGAGATAAATGCAAGGCCATAACCCCTATAATAATAAGTTGTCCAGGGACAGCTAAAGTTGTATAGGAAGTGACTAGCATAGAGCAAAATAAAATCAAATAAAGCAATAGAACTAAAAAAATTCCGACAAAGCCCATTTCTTCGCCTATGACAGCAAAAATAAAATCAGTATGCCTTTCAGGCAATAGTCCATATACATTTTGTGTCCCCTTGCCCCATCCTCTGCCTGTAAGACCACCATTGCCAATGGCAATTTTGGATTGCTCCAACTGATATCCAGAACTTCTTTTTTCTTCTCTTGTCATGCTATCCTGATTCATAAACATGAGAACACGTTTTTTCTGATACTCATGGAGTCCATAAAAATACACTACGACAGCCAGGTTTACCATAATTAGAAAAACAATAGCCAGTGCCTTGAATCGAATCCCAGATACAAAGATCATGGCAAAAGCAACAGGAACAAAAATGATAGAGCTTCCTAAATCAGGCTGGATAACAATAAGTCCCATAGGTATGCCTGTAAGAAGCACAGGATAAAGAAGTTCCTTGATTCCTCCATTTTTTTTCGTTTCATCGCTTAACACCTTAGCCAAAAGAAAAATTATGGCTATTTTCATAATTTCCGATGTTTGTAAAAGCATAGGCCCTAATTTTAGCCAGCTCTTTGCCCCCCCTCGGTAAACACCCAAGAAATGGGTGGCGATCAAAGATAAAATGGCAACAAGATAGATGGCATAGCTATGCTTTACCAGGATCAAATAGTCAAAGCGGACTGTAATCAAAAAGGCAACAATGGATACCAAAAACCAGCTTGCCTGTCGATTCATATAGTTGTCCGCTCCTCTTTTGGGAGAAGCACTGTAAATAAATAGAAGCCCAATCAAAGTCAAGAGTATAGACAAGATAAAAATCAAACCGCCCATTCCGTGAAAGGCTTCTTTCCAAGAAAATTGTGTTTTGGAATACCCGAATTTCATTCTGATTTCCTTATTTTTGCATAATCTTGTTTATCAGATCTATTGCTACAGGTCCCGCTGCTGTTGCGCCATAACCTCCATGTTCTATCAATACAGCAAATGCATACAAGGGTTCTTCTAAAGGGAAAAAACCAGCAAACCAGGAATGGTCTGCTTTGCCTTTAACCTGGGACGTTCCTGTCTTGCAGGCAATTCTTACACCTTTTAATTTTTTTCGCAATTCTTTCGCCGTTCCCTCTGGCCCTTCTGTGGTTCTTGCCATTCCTTGTTTAATCAGTAGCCAATTCTTTTGGCTGATAGGCCATTTCCAGTCTTCATTAGCAACATAAGCTTCTTTGGCAATTCCTTTTTGGGCGACTAAAATTTGGTCATCTCCTGATCCCTGATTTTGCTTTTTCACAAGACAGAGCTTAGGCATGATACCTATATTTGCTATCATTGCCATAGACCTTGCAACTTGCAAAGGTGTAGCGTTTATAAGCTGACCAATGCCAAACATTCTGCTTTTCCCATCACCCCAGTGTTCTCCTTGGGAGGCACTACGGGCGGGCGTTGGAATGAATCCTGGGCTTTCTTCGCTACCAAAGCCAAGGCCACTTTTCGTGCCAAATCCAAACAAATAGGCACATTCTTCTAATCTCTCTGGGCCCATCATCTCTCCCAGATGGTAGAAAAAAATATTGCATGATCCAGAAATGGCATGGACAAGGTCTATTTTCCCATGGATGTGCGTGCAGGCAAAACGCCCTCTTTCATACATATATTTATTGCAGACAAAACACCTGTTTTCATCGATTATTCCATTTTGCAATACATAAGCTGCAACAGGAACTTTAAATACAGAACCAGGGGGGATGGGGTAGTAGAAAGAAATGGCTCTGTTTACTAAAGGAAAATAAGGATCGTCTTTTAAATCCTTATAATTTTCAGAATATTTTTCTATTTCATATCTTGGAGAGCTTGCCATGACTAAAATTTCGCCTGTATATATATTCAAAACAACAGCAGCTCCACCTACAGCCCCTTTGTCTTTCTCTTCTTTACTTTTATATTTTTCTACTGTTTGATCCAAAGATTTTTCTGCAAATTCCTGGAGATCCTTATCTATGGAAAGATAGATGTTTTCTCCATCTATAGATTTTTCGAGGTACAAAGAATTTTCTTTGTCTTCTCTGCTTTGTACTTTACAACCGCGTTTCCCACGAAGAGCGTCTTCGAAAATACGCTCTATCCCGCTAAGGCCGATCATGTCTCTTACTGAGTAGCCTTTATTCTTTATTAAAGAATCTCGTATCTCTTCTGGAAAATTTTCCACAAGACCTAGTCTGCCTATCAAATGGCAGGCAAGATCAGGGTAAAGGTAGTTTCTTTTTATGGTAAATTCTAAATGAAAGCCTGGATAGATATCTTTAAAGTTTTTTTTATCTTTCTCTTCTTGATTTTTATATTTCTCTTCTTTGTTTTTGTCTTCTTGATATGGGCAAAAATAGCTTTTATTGCAAAAAAATGCTTGGGCCGCTTGCGCAGAAATGTTATCCCATATAGGGTATTTGCGTCTGTAGTAGTCCTTTTTGGCATCCTTTTTTTTCAATGCATACTTGCTAGGACTTTTTATTGCTAACTCCTTATGAGGGAGTAGCGTAGTTTCTATGGATTCCTGGACTCTTCTATATATATTCAAAGCCTTTTCAGAAATCTCTTCTATCATGGCAATCTTTTCATTTTCTTTATCTTCTTCGCTTTCTTTATCTTTTTTGTTTTCTCTATGCTCCATAAGCAGATTTACCAGGCTATTGATACTTTCTTCGTTTAGAATTTCCCTTGTTTCATCCCCCTCTTTGATCTGTAAAAATAGACCTTCTATATTCCCCGTCAGGGCATAGCCAGCCGATGTCTTTACAAGCAATTTTCCGTTTCTATCGTAGATAGCACCTCTTCGGGGAGCTACGTCTTTATACCTGTCTAAATTTCTGACAGCGTCGTCGGAATATTTTTCATGTAAGATATATTGTATTTCAAAAAAACGAAAAATAAGAAAAGGAAAACCTGCTATCATGAAAGCCAAAATCCATTTGATTCTTGTTTTTACCATTTCTTGCATAGTTTACAGCCTATCCAAAAAAACATTATGGTATCCTACGTTCCTTAGATTCTCATGTCGCATTAAAGCGGCTGATCCGTATAGAGTAAATAAGACAAACAAGCCTTTGCCTTATTCATTAACAAATTCCATTGGCTACGATTTCTTCAGCGTTTTTAGTAAAAAAATTTTGTCTAAAAATAAAAAGATAAATGGCGATAGTATAGCACTATAAAAAGCACAAAAAAAAGTCTTAAGGATTATCTCTAAACAAAATTCATAACGGTTCAAAAGGAAAAGCACGCAAGCATGGAAGAAATTGCACTGTAAAACAATAAAGAAAACTAGCAGTGTCGCCCAAAATGGATCTTCTGTAAAAGCATCTTTTCGGATTTTAAGGATAATAAAATTTGCAATTGCTAAAAGAAAACAAAATGTACCAACTCTCTCACAACTGCTTATATCCATGAAAATGCCTAAAAAAAAACCAGATAAAAAGGCTTCAGAAATAGAAAGATTCAAAGATAAATATGTCAGTAAAATCAAAAATATTTGAGGATATGTATCGTAGATCTCAATATAGCTGCTAAGAAGCAATTGTGTAAGCCAAAAAAAGAGAGAAATAATAAAAAAAATATGCCATTGTAATTTCATGGTTCTACCAATACTAATACTGTACGAATTTGGTCTATGTCTATTATGTTAACTTTGAGATTCCAAAAGTTGCCTGCATCCAGGCTTTCTTTGTCTTGGACATAATCAGGGGCGGTCACTGTTCCTAATGTAAACCAAGGAAGATCTTCACTTGGTTTGCCAGAAACCAACACGCTGATTTCCTTATGATCCCATTTTTGGTAGTTTTTTTCCAAAAGATTTAAACTACAATAGGAATGATTTTGTCCAGCGCAGACTGCTTCTCCATAGTCTTTGATTTTATCTCCTGAAAACCCAATCAAAGTTACTTTGACTCTAAAGGCTGGATCTGTGATATGCATAACGCGGCTTGTGTGCGGACTAACTTCGATCACCCTTCCTAGAAGGGAATGACCAAAAAATACAGCAGAACCCATTTTAATACTGTTTATGCTTCCTTTATCGATTACCAAAGTTCTGCGATTAGGCGAAATATCCCTCCTAACTAGAATGGAAGCAGGCACAATAGAAGGGATTCGATCTGCAGAAAACTGTTCGCGAAAGCCGCTCAGGCTCTTGATTTGCTCTTCTTTTTGGATTAAGCTTAACGAGAGATAGGCAACCTGGTTGCGGAGAGTTTCTATTTCTGATTGTTGATCCTGCTGAGAAAGCTTTATGGTGTTGCTGGAAAAAGAAGCAAAAAGGTTAAAGACCTTTAGTCGGTAATGTTGAAAGGAAGGACTCACAAGCAGTAAAGCAAGAGAAATGCCTGTAATAAAAAAAAAACTAGAATAGAATTTTATTTTGTTCGAATTTTTTGAAATAATTCCCATAACAAAGCATCCTGTAAAATACTTTCAGCGCCTTGTAAATACTACATCGCTCTCAGTGCTATAATTATTGCTTTTCAGACGGTCATGACTTTTATTAATAGTGCAACTTCTAAATTATATCATTAAATTTTAACACAAAAAACACAAAATATCTCAAAAGGCACAAAAATATAACTATATATCAGATAATAGCTTATATTTTTGTGCCTTTTGTGTTCTTTTTTTGTGTTTTTTGTGCAAAAATCTGCAAAAGTATAGACGAATATACAAATTACGCGAATGAAATTTTTATAAAAACTATTCGTGCCCATTCGAGCGTTCGTCTTATTCATAATAAAAATTTTTGCTTTTTCGGCAAACATCTAACTTCTTAGTTTCTATTCATAATCCCAAAGCATAGGGCGTAGCAGATCAAGCTCATTTAAAACCTCTACTGTTCCTCTTGCTACAGCAGTAAGAGGATCATCTGCTATTCTCACAGGTAAATCTGTTTCCTGGCTTATAACTTGATCGATTTTGCGGAGAAGAGCCCCACCTCCTGCCAGGACAATCCCTCTTTCATAAATATCAGATGATACTTCAGGAGGAGTTCTTTCCAGGGCAGTTTTGATCGCTTTTATAATAATCTGTATTGGTGCTGCAAGAGCGTCGCGGATTTCTTCTGATCGGACATCTGTTTTTCTAGGTAACATAACTTGAAGGTCGCGACCCTTGACCTCCATGATCAACTCTTCTTCCAAAGGCGCGGCAGAGCCAATGGCTTTTTTAATTCTTTCCGCTGTTTGCTCGCCAATCAAAAGATTGTAAGTTTTTTTCATATATTGGATGATAGCGTTGTCAAAGTCATCCCCTGCTGTTCTTACGCTTTCTGAACTCACAATGCCACCCAAGGAAAGAACTGCAATTTCCGTAGTTCCACCACCAATATCTACAATCATACTTCCTGTAGGGGAAGTGATAGGCAGATCAGCTCCCATGCCAGCAGCAATAGGTTCTTGGATTAAAAATACTTCTCTTGCTCCTGCCCTTAAAGCAGAATCCACTACTGCCTGCCTTTCAACAGAAGTAATGCCTGAAGGAACAGCAATGACAAGCCTTGGCTTTAAAAGCCATTTTCTTTTTTGTGCTTTACGGATGAAATATCTAAGCATGGTTTCTGTAATCGAAAAGTCTGCAATTACGCCGTGCTTTAAAGGGCGGACAGCGACAATATTTTCAGGAGTTTTGCCTAACATGGTTTTGGCAAGATCGCCTACTGCCTCTCCGTTGTGCATGACTATATTCGTGCCTTTTTTCACTGCCACAACAGATGGCTCTGATAAAACAATCCCCTGTCCCTGGATTGCCACCAAAGTATTGGCTGTCCCTAGATCTATACCCATGTCCAAAGAAAAAAGACCGAGAAATTTATCGATAATGTTCACCATAGATAAGGACTTCCTAACCCGGATCAACCGGAAAAAATTCATAAGCCAACCTGATTTTAGGAGCTATGGAAGAGATGGTATGGCTTTAAAATATTTTGATAAAGCTTATGAGCAAAACAGGTTTGACTAAAAATGAAGCTAGCCAATGAGATGAAAAAAAACAAGGATAAAGTAGTTTAAAGCAATGCAGGCATAAAAGTTTTATGCCTGCAATAAAACCCATAACAGCTTCAGAACTGCGAGGTAGGATTGGCTATAGGCCAGTAGTTGGGAGTTTGTTCACAGGGTTTTCCTTTCCCCGTATTCAAAGTTCCTAATCAACGCTGTTATTAAAAAATTTTAGTAAGATTTTAGTATTTTGGCAGATCTTTCTCTTTCCATAATTTCTTTTTCGCTCTTGCCAAGATCATAAGCTGTATAAAGGCGGACGGCGATCATAGCAATGCTTAGGAAAAGAAAAACCGCAGTCAAAACTACTAAGGCTACGGACAAACCATCGCCAGAAGCATCAGAAGCCTCTGCCTGATAGGTATCAGCGTATTCGCCTGTTTCTTCTTTTACGATTTCATCTTCCATTAGAAGCTACCTCCACCACCGATTCTTGTCGTAATGCTGTCACCTTTTTGAACTGGTTTGACTGTCATTTGCTTGATGACTCTTGCTGCTGACATATCTTTGTAGACTTCTTCTACAACAACCTGTCCAATAAATTGACTTCCTCTGTAAACGGTGAACTGGTAACCTTTTTCTATGCCTTCATCTGTACCTAAAGAAATCATAACAAGAGGGACTTCATTGCTAACAGCGATGATGGTGCCATCCAAAGGTTTGTTTTTTTTGAAAAGAGATGTAATGTTGACTCCAGCTTCACGGACGGTTCTAATGATCTGTCTTGCTTCTAAAAGCTCTTTTTCCATACGTTGTAGCTGTTTTTCTTTGTCTGCTATTTCACCTTGAAGATTGCTCAACTGGATTTCCATGCGTTGTTGTTCATCTTGAGCTTCTTCTTTGGCTTTTTTGGCTTCTTCTGCAATTTTTTGTTGTTCATTTTTAGCAGCTTCTAAATCGCTGATCTGGTTTTCTTTTTTGTCCAAACGATTGTTGATCTCGCGGATGTCAGCACCAATGCTTGCTAAATTTGTGCTATATTCCTGGTTTTTTCTTTTTAATTCATCATTCTCTTTAACCAATCTGCCGTTTTCTTCTTTTGTCTCTTTTGTTGTTTTTTTGGCTTCAACAATGCTTTCGCTTAGATTTTTCAAACGGTTAGAAGATTCTCTCAAGCTCTCTTCCAATCTTTGTTTTTGAAGTTCACTTCTGAAAGAGCTTTCCAGATACATCTGGCGGTAATCCCATTTTTGAGATAACAAAGTTGCTGCAAAACCAAGGAATAAAATACTTAAAACAAAATTAATTACAATAAAAATTTTGGCAATGTTGCTCATAACTAAAATTCTCCCTGCCAACTGCCCAAATAATCACAAAGGAACTCATCATATTAACTCTAAAATTCAGTATATAATTTTTTCTATGCTTGTCAATAAAATCTTTTCTCTTTGTAACAGATCTTATCAAAAAAGATAAATTTTTAAACTATAGCCCTACATGATATCAGAGCAGCCCTGACATAAACATTTTATAAAAAACTTTTGTAAGACAACAAGTTCCCAGGAGATCCCCTGGATAGTATATATTATTTAGACTTTTCAGCCCATTAACGCTTCTTCAACTGGCGCACACCGTAGACATTTAGCTTTTTCAGTATAAACTATTTAGTTTAGCATGTCAATAGTTTTTATAACTTGGCAATGTAGGATTAAGAGCTATTCAGGAGGTGCAGACATTTCTTTTGCCAAAGCCTGTTTGAGTTCTTCTATAGAAATGGGAAAACCTGCCTTGTCTAAAGATGTCACAAAGTCATTATGGCTTCTATTGTTGCGATAAGACGGAGTTTTTTGAGGATAAAGCAAATACTTTGCTATAAGATCCGTTTTCTCTGAAACATTCACAACGGCATGGAAAAAAACTTTGCCTGGGTTACGATACATAGAAGAGCCCGCGATTTTACGGTTTTGAAGAGCAATGTCGGAAATCCCCTCTTGGGTAAGCCCTTGTATAGAAAATTTTTCTAAAGTATGGATGATGCGATTATTAAAAATTTGAAAATATCTTTTTGATGGCAGGGGTTTTTCTGTATTGTGTACAGCCGAAACAACAACCATTTTAGGCGAAAGAAGTACTGCTTCGCCTCCGCTAGGACGCTTGAGAATGGATATTTTATCTTCTTGCGCTGCTTGTAGCAAAACAGATGCTTCCATTTTATTGCTGTTTCCTAAAATAATATAGATTTGCTCAGGTTGCCATACCAAAAAGCGATAAAAGCTTGTGTTGTCTTCCCAAAGACATTGGTCTGATAGTGTATATTGTTTTATCATTTTTGATTAGCCTTGGTACACACATTTACCACCAAGGTAAGTTGCTTTTGTCTTAGCATCCAGGAGGACAGCATCGTCTTCTTCTTGCAATATATCATGGGAAAGTACAATAAAGTCTGCCAATTTACCAGGACAAAGGCTTCCTTTTATTGCTCCCTCTCCTGCGACTCTGGCTGGTTTAGAAGTATAGGCTTCGATAGCTTCTTTTCTGGTCAGGCAATTTTTGTCTTTCCCTGATGGTTTTATCCCTTTGACAGGTGAAGATCTTGTCACCGCGGAATATATATTCCAAAGCGGATGAATTGGTGCTACGGGGAAGTCTGTGCCCAATATCAGAGGGACATTATATTGTTTGCCAAAATCTATCATATCTCGATAAGCATGGGTATGGGCTAATAGATGCGGCTGCAAAGAAGCCGTGCTTTTTAAATCAGAAGGGATATGAATGGGCTGTACAGAAAAGGCTATCCCTGATTTAGCCAGGCTTTCGATTACGCTGGTTTCTGCTGCCTGAACATGTTCGATTCTATGCATCATACCGCAAGGCAATCTATTGGGATGAAATTCTGCAAAAATTTCTGCAATGTTTTGGGTGGCGCGGTCGCCGATAGCATGAATTGCAAGAGGAACATTCCTTCTGATTGCTTCCTTTACAGTATTTCTGACCTCACTACGAGACACAAGCTCTTCTCCTCTATATGCACTTAAGGGATAAGGTTTGTTCATATAGGCTGTCCTTGCGCCAAGCGACCCATCGTAGATCAATTTCAGATGACCAAATCGCAGCATTTCATTTCCCATGCCTGGCGTTTTTCCTATGTCTAAATATTTTTGCCAGCTTTCTAATGTGAGAGAACAAAGACATCGCACAGTAAATTCTTCTGGATTCTGGAAAAGAAGCCAGGAAAGAGCAGAAAAAATTTCATAGTAATCAAAATTTTCCATATCGTGGATGCCGACAATCCCATATTGGTTCATATATTTCATTGCTTCTGGTAACAAGAGAGCAAGGATTTTTTGTGGCAGAGTGGGAATTTTTTTCTGCACCATGTTCATAGCCTGTTCAAAGAGAAGCCCTGTAGGCATAAAACCTTGTGCATCGCGGTCTATTCTACCGCCTATAGGATCATGAGTAGATTCATTGATTTCAGCAAGTTTTAATGCCTGAGAGTTTACAAGACCAGAATGCAAAGATGCATCTTTCAGAAAAACAGGATGATAAGGGAATATCCTATCCAATTCTTCTCTGTGGGGCAAAATTTCTAGGTTATTCCATCCTCCGCCTAAAATCCATTCTCCTTGTTTGCTGGATAAAGCTTCTTTCTGTAGTTTTTCTAAAAAGGCTTCTTTGCTTTCTACTTTACTAAAGTCCAGCCAATATTTATAAGAATCTGGCAAAGCAACATTTATTTTTTTATTCTGCATTAAAGGTATATGTCTGTATATATATTGGTGCAAATGGCAATGGGAATCAATGAATCCTGGGAGTACACAGCCGCCTTGTAGCTCTACAGGATCGAGTCCGTTTGCTTCTTTAGGATAAGGATCTTTTTCCTGTCCCATAGCGAGGATAGTACTCCCCTGAACCAGCATCCATTGTGCCATAGGCAAACTGTCCTCTAAAGTGTAAATTTTAGGATGGACAAAAAGCTTTAGTAAGGGATTTTCTTTTACCATAATTTTTTCCTATATGCTGAATTTCCTGCTCTTTGTCGCGTAGCGACTTAGTAATAAAGCCTGGGCATTCATGCCCAGGACAGAGATATTTCAAAATTTATGCCCTTCAGTACAAAGTAAGTTTTTTCCGATGAGGTTTAAGGAAGAATTCATCATATTACTCAAGAAACATCACATCTTATTTATTATAGTTACGACTTGTGCCAATTGAACTGGCACAAGTCATAAAAGTTTTTAAAGGGGGTTTGGGAGAAAATTTTTACAAAAATTTTCCCCCAAATAAAAATCTCTTTACAACTTTTATTTCGATGCGATAGTTTCTAAATGCTTTAGGGCAGATTGATGGATTTTAAGCTGGATGTTCACTTTAAGATTCATACAACGCTGGTGGATCACACTACAAAATCCATTAAAAAGAAGAGTAGAATCTTCCTGTGCATAGTATCCAGTGATAACATCTATAATCCCTAATAGATCGCTACAATAAGCAAGATAATGGCGATATCGTTTGCAGACTTCAGGGTCACTTTCATCATAGAGATCTTTAGCACTTTGGTGGATGTTGATTAAGCTGATTAAAGTGTTTAGCTCATTAAAACGGCGACGATGGGCTAAGACTCCTATACCAAAAAGAGCAATCAAGAAAAAGGCAGCACTCATAAAAATTTGAGAAAAAGCATCGGCTCTTTCTAAAAAATCTTTGACAGCGGCCTCTTCGTCTTTGCTCTGTAAAATATCTTTTGGATAGAACAAATTGGCAATAGCTCTAAGCTTAATAGGATTAAAACTATGATGAGAAACAAGATATGTATTAACAAGATAGGTTTCTTTGGGAGCATCGGGAATCGAAGGCTCTAAAAGAAAATAGCCTGTTCTGACTCTAGCCCTTTGCAGGTAAGACTGGCTGTCGCCCCATATACCTAAATCCAGACTCTGAACAACAAAACCTTTTTCAAAAAGCCTTTTTAATGCCTTAAGATTTTTTGCTTCCAGAAGAGATTTGGAAACCAGAACAGCATCTATATTCTCTGGTATCACGAAAGAACTATCGTCTGTAAGTTTTGTCCAATCATGAATAAAAGAAATATTCTGTTTCCCTAAAATTTCCAATATTTTTGCTGCCAAAAGATGGCTGCCTTGTCCTTCGACTGATGTAAGGACTTGCTGGATTTCTTGCGGATTTTTTCCTTTTTTCAGCAAGAAGAGTATTGTTTCTTTTTCTGGCAATGTCAACCGATGGTACGTTTCTGGGATTTCCACTCCACCTTGCACGAAACAGACATCGGCTTTTCGATCTTCAAGCATCTTCAAGCCATCTACAGAACCAGCGTCAGGGATGAACTCCAAGGCCAGCCTGCCTCCTATTTTTTTTGTCACAAAGCTTGTGTCTCTTTCCTGTATAGCAAATCGGACAGTAGAAACATGGTAAAAGTGGCAATAGATCCAATATCCGCACCATATAACCACAAGAATCAAAAGGTATAAAGGAATTTTATGGAAGGCAAGAGGATGGCTGCTTTGTTCTGAGACTTCCTTGCTCTTTTCGGCTGCTCTGAGAACTTGTAAAGAAAGCTGGCGTATGCCGCTGTGCTGAACTAATTCTTTATGTATTGATTCTTTTACCTCTTTTGCCCTTTGGATAACAGGCTCAATTTCAAGACGATAGTCTTTGGTAAGCCTTTCAAAAGGAAACATGGCCTTAAATGTGTTGGAAATCCCGTTTCCTATATAACGTATAGGCTGCCAATTTTTTTTTGCACACATAGTTTTTTCCTTAAAAATGAAAGTCACTATAGTTTTGCAGATTTTTTTAACTAATTATAATCCAATAAATTATATCATTAAATTTTAACACAAAAAACACAAAATATCTCAAAAGACATAAAAATATAACTATATATCAGATAATAGCTTATATTTTTTTGTGCTTCTTGTGTTCTTTTTTTTTGTTTTTTGTGCAAAAATCTGCAAAAGTATAGAAAGTCACGACTTTTGTTCTATAGTTTCCACGGATTCTCTGGCATTGATTCCCAATTCTTTGAGCTTTTGTTGTAAGCTTTGTCTGGGCATATCCAAAGCATGGGCTGTTTGGGAAATATTGCCTTTGTACTGCTTTAGACGCTGCGTGATAAACTGTTTTTCGAACTCTTGAACATATATTCTTTTGGCTTCTTTAAACGAAAAAGAATCTCCCAGGACAGGAATCAGCTCTTTTTCTTTACGAAGTTGGAATTGTAAAATTTCTGGAGGAAGATCTTGCAGTGTAAGTTGCTTTCCACAGGCCAGCAAAACGCTTTTTTCCAAAGTGTTTTTTAATTGTCTTACATTCCCAGGCCAATGATAATAGACCATCTTTTGCATTGCTTCAATGTCAATACACTGGATCTCTTTGTTATACTTTTTGGAAAAAATTTCAACAAAATGGTTGATCAGCAGAGAAATGTCATTCCCTCTTTGCCTCAGAGGCGGCAAATAGATATCTATGACTTTAATCCGATAGTACAAATCTTCTCTAAATTTTCCCTCTTCTATCTCTTGTAAGAGATCTTTGTTTGTCGCGGCAATAAAGCGAACATCAGACTGTATGCTGTTATTGCTTCCTAATCGCTCAAAGCTTTTTTCTTGAAGAGCGCGGAGAATCTTTGCCTGGGTATTGAGGCTCATATCTCCAATTTCATCTAAAAAAAGTATCCCTCCATCTGCCTCTTCCATTTTCCCTTTTCGCTGCTCTCCTGCCCCAGTAAAAGCACCTTTTTCATGCCCGAAAAGTTCACTTTCTATTAAATTTTCAGGGAAGGCAGCACAGTTAACAGGTATGAATATTTTATTTGCACGTTTGCTTTGCCTATGAATTTCTTGTGCAACCAACTCTTTCCCTGTTCCGCTCTCTCCGTAAATCAAGACTGTAATATCGGTTTTCGCAACTTTGGAGATGATGTCATAGATTTTTAGCATAACTTCCGATTGCCCAATCAATTGTCCACAGCCTTCTTGCCTTTTGATTTTTTCTTGAAGAATCTTATTTTCTTTAAGAAGTAAAATTTTTTCTAGTGCATGGTCTGTAATAAGACGTAGTTCTTCCAAATCATAAGGCTTGGCAATATAATCATAAGCACCTTTTTTCATAGCTTCCACTGCAATTTTTTCTGATCCATAAGCAGTAACGACAATGACCAGGGGAGGAGCAGCAAGTTTTTTGAGTTCGCTCAGTACCTCCATGCCCTGTAGACCTGGCATATTTAAATCCAAAAATACAATGTCTATGTTCTTTTGCTGTATTATCTGCAATGCCTGCAACCCATTTTCAGCTTCCAGGATGTGGTAGTCTTTCCAGCTTAAAGCCTTCTTCATACCGAAGCGAGCAGCTTTTTCATCGTCAACAATCAATAAATTCGTCATGGTGGCTATCCTTCTAGGATATGGACTTATAAGCAAAAAAAAACCGTAATATGCTATGATGGGATGATATGAGTTTTTTATAGCTTTTTTCTTTTGTTTTTGATAAACTCGTTTCCATCAATCAATCCACGGAGTTATTTTGTCAATGCTGCTAAATCTGGTCTTCTCCATTTTAGCACAAACCGTAAATTTTTATTTTAGCATAGAAGTGAAAAAAATTCCAGGAAAATACTAACTTGACAATGTCACATTGCCAAATTACACAATGAGATTTGGAATACTAATGAACTATCATGAAATCAAAAATGCAGTTATCGATCTATCTCCTATAGAAGCTGCCTCTAGCACAAATCCTATAAAAAAAATAGGCGGCGTTACTTTAGTTCAAAGAGCTATCATTACAGGAACTAGAGCAGGAATTCAGAATTTTTATCTCTGGGATCACAAAGAAAATCATATATCAGAAGAATGCTATCAAAAACAAAAAAAATGTATAGAAAAGATACTTCAGGAAGATGGCAGAATTTCCTGTTCCTGGCAATGGATAGAGTCTATTGCAGAATATTCTGGAAAAGAGGACGTTTTTTTGTACTACCATTACCAGACACTGTTAAACGTCAAGACTTTAGAAAAATTTTGTAAATCAGAGAATAGAATAGAGTGTGCTTCGCAAAAGGGCAACTATATACGATTAGCCAAACTAGGATTTCAAAATTTACAATTTTCTTTTTCTTTTTTGGAAACCCTTCCTAAGCGTGATATCGAAGGCTTTATAGAACATTTAGACGTTTTCCCTAAAAAAACAGAGAGCCGCCTGCTGGAAAGTTTGCAATCGCCACTAGAAGGAATGGTAGATGTTTATTTTAATCGTCCTATAGGACGCTGGATTGCTTTACCTCTTGCGAGAACAGGCATTCATCCTAATTTCGTGAGCCTTGTTTCTATTGGGATAGGGATACTCTCAGCCATTTGCTTTTTATCAGGGCACTATTGGCAAAGCATCATTGCTGCTTTTATGCTTCAAATTTCTGCTATCTTGGATTGCATTGATGGGGATGTAGCAAGGATACAGTTTAAAGAATCCAAATTAGGCAGATGGCTAGATATTACAGGCGATAACATTGTGCATATAGCCTTGTTTATATGCCTTGGTATTCGAGAGTACCATCTTAGTCCAGACACCACGATTATTCTTCTTTGTTCTCTGCTTGTGTTTGCCACTATAGTTTCTTTTTTTCTTGTGCTGTACGTCCAGACTAGCCTGAAATCCGCCATAAAAAACACACCTTTTTCTGCCAGCTTTGTTAAGCTAGAAAAATTTATTGATAAGATGACTAGCCGAGACTTTACTGTGCTTCTTATTTTAGGGTCATTCCTAGGAAATCTTACATGGTTTTTATGGCTATCTGCCATTGGTAGCCAATTTTTCTGGATCTTGCTCGTTTTTAGAATTTTTATAGCCAAGAAGAATATAAGAAATCAGGAGAGGAAAAATTGCTCATGAAATGGTTCAAGATTTTGCTATTGCTATTAGGCTTTTTTGTCGTTGTATGGCTTTTGTTAGACACGGGGATTGCGAATATAAAACAAGAATTATACAACTTAGGGCCTTGGGGAATTTTATTTTTGTTGCCTTATATTGCTGTTTATATTTTTGATACATTGGGTTGGAAGTATTCCTTCTGTAGAGAAATTAAAACTCCTTTTTCCCTTTTATTTCATATACGTTTGGCAGGAGAAGCAATTAACTACACAACGCCAACCGCATATATAGGAGGAGAGCCTGTAAAAGCTTATATACTTTCTAAAAAAGGAATACCTTTTACTCATGGTCTTGCCTCTGTCGTCATCGGCAAATTTTTAATGACAGTCGTAGAAGTAATCTTTATCCTCATTGGCATAGAAATTACTGTTTCGACTCTAGGCAAAAGAGACTCTTTTTTTACATGGCTTATTATTTTTTTCCTTATTTTCTCTGTATTTCTGTTTTTTTTACTGCATTTCCAAAAAAAAGGAATGGGAAAATTTTGTGTACAATGGGTACGTAAAATAAAATTTCTATCCCAGGCTTTTTCCTCTGATGAAGCCAAAATTCAAGAATTTGATCAAATTTTATCAAAGTATTATAGCAAAGAAAAACTTTCTATTGCTCTCTCTTGTGTTTACTATTTCATAGGCTGGTGTCTTGGTGCTTTAGAAATTTATATCCTTTTGCTGCTCATGGGCTATGAAGTCACATTGCCCACAGCTATTGCATTGGAAGCTATCTCTGTTGCCATTAAAGGAGCAGGCGGGTTTATACCTGGATCTATAGGTGTGCAAGAAGGCGGACAGGTCTGGATTTTTGCACTCTTTGGCTATCCTAAAAGCCTTGGTCTTACTTTTGGTATTTTGCGAAGACTCAGAGAGGTTTTCTGGATTTTGGTTGGGTTAGCCTTTCTTTCTAAAGTTTGGAAAAAAAACACAGAAATGGAGGAGGAAAAATGAAAAAATTTCTATATATCTTTATTCCCATTGCATTTATAATACTCATAGGGACTATAATTCTATTGAGTAATTTTAAAAACAAGGAGAATCAAATGCCTCTCAACATATATGAAGTGAAAGTAAAAGCCATTGATGGAACAGAGAAGAGTCTGGGCGATTATAAAGGCAAGGTGCTTCTTATTGTCAATGTAGCGAGTAAATGCGGGTTCACTCCCCAATATGAAGGATTGGAGAAGCTTTATAATCAATATAAAGATAAAGGATTGGAAATCCTGGCTTTCCCTTGCAATCAGTTTGGAAATCAGGAGCCAGGCAACAGCGAAGAAATCAAAAATTTCTGCTCCCTCACCTACAAAACTACTTTCCCCCTCTTTGAAAAGATCGAAGTAAACGGAGCAAAAGCCCATCCTCTCTATGTCTATTTAAAGGCAGAGAAACCTGGACTTTTGGGAATCGAAGCCATCAAATGGAATTTCACAAAATTTCTGGTGGATAAAAAGGGAAAGGTCGTAGAAAGATACGCTCCCCAAACCAAGCCAGAAGAACTCAGCAAGGAAATCGAAAAGCTTCTTTAGCTTGACAATTTTTGAAGTCCAAATCTCGGAGCATCGCCATAGATTGATTCCAACAACGTGATCAAAAATTCTGGAATGCTTGAATTATAAGGAAAATATGCGATTTAGAGCCTATCCGAAAAATAATTTTAGGCGAAAATTTTGAGGCACTCGGAGAGCGAGGAGAAAGTGACAAAATTGCCGCAAGTGTAGCCGTAGCTAAAGGATTTTTCGGATAGGCTCTTAACCCATAAGATTTTGGAATGATACGAACTGCACCCAACTGGCACAAGCTGTAAAGTTTTTACTTTTTTATATTCCAGAATTTTATAGACCCATCCACGGATGCTGTAATTATTTTGCTTTTGTCAGGGAAAATAAGAACGGCCTCTATGCTGTCAGTATGTCCTGGCACAATAGAATCGTATAGTAAAAACTCTTGCCGTATAGGCGATCTATATATCATTTTATTGTCTTGGATATTCCAAAGTATCATGGAGTGATCTTCGCTCCCTGATGCTAGATAAAGACCGTCAGAAGAAAAAGAAAGTGCCAGGACTCTTTCAGTGTGTCCTGTAAGACATTTTTCTTCCTGCCAGATGTCCAGGCTGCGAATATAAATAGATCGATCATAGCAAGCGCAGGCTATGGAATTTCCTTGAGGGGAGAATTTGACGGCTTTAAGGTAGCTAGGATAAGATGCATTTCTGATTTCCTTCAAACTTTCTATATCCCAGATTTTCAATGTTCTATCAAAGCTGGCGGAGGCTATTTTTTTCCCATCAGGAGAGAAAGAGACACCGCTAACCAGATTCTGATGACCTTCCCATTCGGCAATTTTTTTGCCAGAAGGAAATTCCCAAAGGCAGATTTTTCCATCCTCTCCCCCTGTGGCCACTTTTGTTTCGTCATAAGATATATCCAGGCATGCAGCTTCGCCCCTATGAGCCTTTACGCTATAAAGAGTATTGGGGATTTCCAGATTCTCATAAGAATCAAAATGCAGATTTCCTTGAGAATCTGTATATGCAATTATTTTGGAAGATTTGGCAAAAGCAAGGCAAGAAACATCTTCCTTTTCCCAAAAAAAACGATGACCATGCCCAAGACTGTAAAAATAAATGCCTTCTGTACCTCCTGCTGCTAGAATTTGCTTGTCTGGAGATATAGCAAGTGCTGTCTTACGAATATCAAAATTGTGGTCTAGCAAAGTTAGACTTTCTTGTTTTTCCTTCCAGAGGAATTCTTTACTAAAGAAAACCGCATTGAAGAAAATAAATGTGGAAAAGATAAAAAAACAAGCACAAAAAGGTAGGGAAAGAAAAAAATTCTGGGAATTATGCTCGCTCAAAATATTTTCGCTATGGCTATCCATTATCTCTTGGCGAAAAGACCTGAAACAAACAAAGAGAGTCCCTAATGTCGAATACAATAGAATTCCTGAAATTACGCCAAGATAAATGTTTTGCACAATCAATACTGAATAACCAATAAAGATATATTGTAAAATACCTTGTATAAATCCCAGCACAGCACCTGTGAAACAGCATAGAACTCCAAAAAGAATGCTGTCTCGTATATAGTTTGCCAGCAGTCGGAAAAACGCTTTTATCTGAGATCGGCGAGAAGCACATCCCTTTTTTTCCTTTATCGATAAAGTTACCTCTGGGACTATGCTGCTTTCCTCATCGTGGAAAGCATGAATCATATTTTGGTGACACCATTCGCAATGCGCATTTTCTGGCGGCATATCTTCAGGAAGGCGGTTTTTTTTTGCGCAAGTTTTGCATATCCAGGTTTTAGCAGAGACTTCTTTTGCTCCAGAAAAGATGCCTAATATCCAGCCAAAAATCCATCCGCAAAAGGTGATCCCTGCTGCATCATCATTAACACCTTCTTGAACCAAGGCAATACAGCCAAAAATTGCACCCCAGAAAATAGATCCCCAAAAACCTGTAGTTATGGCAGAGGCGATTTTGCTTAAGGTGTATTCTGAAAGATTTTCTATGGATTTCCATGACCATGTAGCCAAAATTGTCCCAAGAAAAATACCAGCAATGGCCCCCCAAAAGCCTTCATTTTCCATCATTCCGAAGAAAAACCCAATCATTACGCCTATCAAAAGCCATAACCCTATCCAAACAATGGTATGCGTTTTCCAGGAAATTTTAGGGAATTGCCATGTACAAAGAATGCCTGAAACAAATACGAATGCAGCAAAAAATAAGCCTGACTTAGTGGAACATATCTCCAAAGACGGCAAAAAAAGCATTAAAAAAGCCAGGGAAAAAAACAATAGAAAAAAAATAATCTGGTATATCCATTTCCTGGAAGAAAAAAAATGTATTTTTTGTGACATAGTTTATTTTACCTCAAATCAGTAAGTAATGAGAAAAAAAATCTGCGACATGCTCTAATATATTATTATCAAAGCCATTATAATGCAATATTTCGTTCTATGCCAATAAGAAAATTTAGAGGTTTTGTAAAAAAAAAATTATTTATTTGACTTTTATAACGCGGTGCGTTATACTGTATATAGTATTCTAAAAATTGGCTTATTTTTATGAGGTGAAACATGTGTGATGATAAAACAAACCAGGAAAAATGTGAACAGGAAAGTTTTCACGGTCAATTGAAACGCATGATGCTGGCCGCTATGGGTGCAGCAGCCATGGCACAAGAGGAGTTTGAGGGCTTTGTTGGTAAACTTGTAGAAAGAGGAGAAATTGCAGAGCAAGAAGGCAAAAAATGGGTTAAAGAGATCGTAGACAAAAGGCGCAAGATTACAAAAGACGCAGTTCAAACCATTGAAGAAAATAGTTTGGATGGGTTGGACAAATTGTTGCAAAAGCTCAACATTCCCAGCAAAAAAGACGTAGATACACTAGCTAAAAAAATTGATGACCTGACAAAAAGAGTCGATGAACTTTTCCAGAAAAACAACCCTGTTTAATCACCTCAAGGGAAAAAATAACTTTTGCGTGAAGCTCCTGATCGTAGATGTTCACGCTGCATTTTGTGAACCCCTGGCCGTATAGCCAGGGGTACTTTTTTTTAGGGACAAGATTTTTAATGAGTAGCTTGAGAATATTGAATTAAAAAAATAAGCACAAAAAACACAAATACCCTACTTGCTAGTCGAGTATGGTACTATTAGGTAACTGCTATTGTTTGAGTCTTCCCATAAGTCTAAGGAAGCCGTCCAGGATTGTCATAGGATGAGGAGGACAGCCAGGGATAAAGAGATCAACAGGGAAGAGATCGGTTATCCCATTATGCACTTCTTTGTGGTCAAGGAAAGGGCCGCCAGAAATGGCACATGAGCCTACGGCAATGACGACTTTAGGGTTAGCTACAGCCTTATAGGTTTTTTCAACTGCCAGCTTCATATTTTCTGAAACAGGGCCAGTTACGACAATGCCATCGGCATGGCGTGGAGAAGCAACGATTTGTATACCAAACCTGCCCAGATCAAAACCTGGTGTGCCAAGAACGTTGATGTCTGCTTCGCATGCGTTGCAACCCGCTGCACTAACTTGCCTTAGTTTTAAAGACCTTCCAAAAAGTTTGTGGATGCTATCTTTGAGAATTTTGGCTCGTTCAAAGACTTTTCCATCAAAAACAAGGTCTTGTCTGGTTCTTGTAGCAAGCCTGTATTCTGTAGAAAATTGTATTGCACCTTTAGGGCAAACGCTTGTGCATTCTGTGCAAAAGAGACATCGCCCAAGGTCTATCTGGAGTCCTTTTTCTGTACACTGGATAGCATTGGTCGGACATACAGAAACGCATTCCTGGCAATTTTTCAGGCATTGAGAATTGTCCAGTATGGGAAGACCTCGGAAACGATCTGGCAAAACAGGCTCTTTTTTGGGATATGCAATCGTTCTATGCTTTTGCTGGAGTCTTGCAAGTAATACTTTAAACATATCAAATTCCTTTATATTTTTCATTTCTATAGATCATGCCCACAATAAGACAGATTAAAGCTTTTATTGCATAAAGGGAAGTCGGAAATTTGCTGGTTGCGCAGAGCCATAGAAAGCCCCATCCAGTTGTGGAAAGAAGGATCGCATACTTTATACCAGGAAAACTGGCCTTTTTCGTCTGTTTTAGCAACATGGCAGATTTCTCCTCTCCAGCCTTCTGTCAGGGAAACCACGATCTTATCAGGCGCAAGAGAAGACAAGGGCATTTGTGTTTTACCCTTGGGCATGGAGATCAGCATACTTTGGATAAAGGCAATGGAATTTTGGATTTCTATCCACCTGACATAAGCGCGGGCAAACACATCGCCCTTTTTGTATATAGCAACAGGGATCGAAAACGAACTAAAAATTCCAAAAGGATAGTCTTTTCTTATATCCTGAGAAAGACCGCTTGCCCTTGCTGCCACACCAACAAGCCCAAGTTCTCTGGCAGTTTCTTTAGATACGACCCCTGTATCTTCAAAACGAGCCAGAACAGAGGGGCTGTCTAAAAGAAGCTCGGCTGCTACTGTAACATCTTTTTTAGCATTTTCCAGCTTGGTTTGGAATTCTTTTATGCGAGAGTCTTCCAGATCAAAGGCAACTCCTCCTGGTTTTAGGAAATTGCGGCCAAAACGGCTGCCGCAAAGAAGGGCAGACATATTTAAAAAATCGCCGCGTATGCGCCCGCAATAGTTAGCAGTAGGGAGAAAGCCAACATCATTCGCCAGCGCGCCAAGGTCTCCTGTGTGGTTTGCCAGCCGCTCTAATTCCAGAGCAATACCCCTAAGTGCTTGGGCACGCTGGCTAACCTGACAATTCGCAAGGGATTCTAACATCTGCAAATAAGCATGAGAGTGGCCTATAGAAGTATCGCCTGCCATGGTTTCCATATAAGGCAAGGTTCGTTTTGTTGGGCCGCCTTTTAGCTCTTTTTCTATGCCGCGATGCTGATAGCCAAGAGAAATTTCCAGATGATAGACCCACTCGCCATGGCATTGGAATCGGAAATGTCCAGGCTCTATGACACCAGCATGAACAGGGCCAACAGCCACTTCATGAATTTCTTCTCCCTGAACCTGATAATAATCTCCAACGCATGGTAAGATATTCTCCTTGCTACGATTCCAGGCATCCTGTCCTTCTCTGTACGAAGGGATAAAACGGATGGGCTTTAGCCAGGGATGATTTTTAGGAGAAATCCCCCAGTTTTCTGCAATCTCTCTTTCAAACCAATGTGCCTGGGCGCACTGGTCTGTAATTGAGGGATAGGAATTTTCTACTTTAGCAGACAAAAGGGATAATGTTCCCAGTTTGTCGTTTCCCAAAACAGCATACAACTGCATTTCTTTTTCGCCAGTGCTTTGAGCGAAAAAAGCAAGGAGTCTTTTCCCTTCCTGAACACAAGACACTATAGTTCCTTTTAACTCTTCTATGCTAACAACAGGAACATCCTTGTAAGAGCAGCTTTGGCTGTTGCGTAAAGACAAAGAATGAAGATTCATAGTTTAGTAACCTCGGATAATGTTTGCTGCCTTTTGCAAAATATTTTCCAGAAATTCAGGCATATAAAGACCTAAAACCAAAAGAACCAGCATGGGAAATGCAACCAGGAATATATCTCGCTTATAGGCTTTTTGAGGATGAATATGAGATTCCGATTCTCCATAGAGAACCAAAAGCATATAACGAAGCGCACTAATAAAGACAATGGAACAACCAAACAGAAAAACGATCAAAGAAATATAATCTGCTTTGCTCACAGCAGCCTTAAGAATCTGGAATTTGCTCATAAAAACACCAAAAGGTGCCATTCCAATTAAAGCCAGGAAGCTCAGGAAAAATCCTGTTGCCCAGACAGGGGTAATCTTCATGGCATTTCTGATTTTATAGATGCTATTTGTTCCATAGATTTGTACTAATTTCCCTGCTGAAAAAAAGCAAAGAGGCTTTCCCATAGAATGGTTTAAAATATGGAAGAGAGCGGCAAAAGTTCCTATATCCCCTAAACCAAGTCCAAGGGCCATGATTCCCATATGTTCTATGCTAGAGTAGGCAAGAAGTCTTTTTATGTCTCTCTGGAAAACCATAAAAGACGCAGCAATCATAATAGAAAAAAGGCCAAAGAAAACCAAAATTTCCATGGCCCATCCTTGTTTTCCTGTTGCCATTTCCACAAGAGGCAGATAGCGCATAATGCAATAGAATGCAGTGCTTAAAAGAAAGCCTGAAAAGAGGGCAGAAACAGGAGCAGGCGACTGGCTGTGAGCGTCAGGAAGCCAGCTATGCATAGGAGCAAAACCTACTTTAGTGCCATAGCCAACGACCAGGAATAAAAAGGCCATCTTCATAAAAAAAGGATTCAGGTTGCTGGCGTTTTGGTAAAGGAATGTCCACAGAAGAGCTTCTGAATGGCCTGCTTTTAAATTAGACCCTGCTGCACCAACCAGCATTGTCCCTATAAAAGCCAGTGCCACGCCTACAGAACACATAATCAAATATTTCCACATGGCTTCTAAAGATTGAGAAGTAACATGAATGCAAATCAAAAAAGCCGTCAAAAGTGTGGTTGCTTCTACGCCAACCCACATAATCCCAATGTTGTTAGATAAAAAAACAAGGTTCATAGCACCTAATGCGCTAAACCAAAGCATTCCATACCTGGGCAAAAGTTCAGGATCAAAGGCTTTATGAGCTATTTCTACAGGGAAATAGGATTTTCCGAAAAGGGAAGCAAGCGCGAACACAATCTGCAAAAGCGCGATATGATAGACAGAGAGTGTATCCAGAAAAAGCCATCCATGAGCTGCCTCTATAGAACCCACAGTAATGATAATCCAAACAGCAATTCCCGAAAGAACAAGCATACTGAATATTACTATAGAAGCAATCCATTGTATGAAACGCACTTTGGATATGAAACAGCAAAATCCACCTAGAAAAGGGATAATCAAAAGTGCCCAAAGTATCAATCCGTTTTCCATGTTTAATCTTTCAAATTTTGTAATTGGTTGACATCAATATGAGAGAATTCACGAGAGATTCGATAAATAGCAATGCTCATAACAAATACAGCGACAAACACATCCATTAGAACACCCAATTCCAGAAGAAGATGAACTTCTCCTGCAAAGGCTATGCCTAGAACATACATGCCGTTTTCTAAAACAATATAGCCTAGCACCTGGTTTATGGCAAGCTTTCGGCTTACGATAAGGATTAATCCGACCAATATCGTATAGAAAGCCACAGGAAGCATAAGAGGATGTAGACTAGGGATAGGCGTTCCAGCAAGACGCGAACTCATCCAGAAAGCAAGGACAAGTGCCAGCATTCCTAAAAATATAGAGACAGGATAGCTTATGAAAGGCTCGATTTCTCTTCGAATGTTGGTTTTTTTTACGATACGGAATAAAATCCATGGGAAAAGCAATCCACGCAAGGGAATGCTAATTAAAACAAGGATTAGTGTGTGAATGCTGATTCCTTCGGGGGAAAGCAAGAGAACAGGCAGCATAAGACCAAGAAGAATTCCCTGGAATCCTAGAGCAGGAATGCATGTCCCCAGGCGGCTTGATCCTAACAGCAAAAGATTGGTTAAAAGAATAACCACCATCATGATATTGATTAATTGTTCCATAAAATTACCTCATGGTCAGCACTAATGCTACTGTGGATAGAGCTGCGCCAGCTACCAGAAGCTGAGGCACTCTAAGCAATCGAAGCCTTGCCATTGTAGATTCAACGATTCCAATGATAACGCCCAGAACTATCATCGATAGAAAAGCAAAAAGCACATCCAGATAAACACATCCAGAACGAATAGGCCAGAAGGTCTGAACAAAAACAGAGCCTAAAACCCAAAGCTTCAGAGCAGATCCATAGAGGATAAAAGCAAAGTCTGGGCCGCTATGGTCTAATACCATAACTTCATGAATCATAGTAAGTTCCAGATGGGTATTAGGATCATCCACAGGAATACGGGCATTTTCTGTTAGCAGAACAATCAAGAAAGAAGATCCAATCAAAATCATTTCTATGCTTTTCATGTCCCAAAGGTTGGCAAAAGAAGTAGAATATATCTCAGAGAAAGAAGCAAAAGAGGTGATTTTAACTAAAGAAATCAGCCCTAAGAAAAAAGCTACCTCTGCCAGAGCTGAAAAATGGACTTCTCTTGCTGCGCCCATACCTTCAAAGCTAGATCCTGTATCCAAAGCCGCGATGACAGTGAAGAATCTCATAAGGCCGAGCAAATAGGCAAACAATAAAATATCGCCAGAAAAGCTTATAAATGGCCTTTGGCTGCCAAAAGGAACAAGGGTTGTCGCGAGTAAAGCACAAACCAGGCCAACCATCGGGCCAAGACGGAAAATATAGGTTGTTGTCTTGCTATAGGTTGCTCCTTTCCTGAGCAATTTGAACAGGTCATAATACAACTGGAGCAAAGGCTGACCACAACGACCACCAAAAAAGGCTTTGGTTCTGTTGATAATGCCTAGAATCAAAGGTGCAAAGACAACCGCGAACAAAGTGGGTATAAAAAAATTTACGTTCATACCTTAAAGCTTCCATAGAAGTAGAACAATTAAAGCCAAAATTATATAAAGCACATATAAATGAACACGTCCATGCTGCAATGTATGGAGAAGGCAAAGCAGGTTTCCAGTCTTGATGAAAAGGGGAGAAAAAACCTTTTCCTGGAAAAGGTCAGGCGTTTCCATAGAAAAAGAACCTGGCTCTGGAAAAAGTCCTTTAGGGCTGGAGAGCTTTTGTCTGAATCTCAAGAAAAAACTATAAAATTCTACCAATATCTGGCTAAAGGAAGTCCCTGTGTATTGCATGCGAGTTGTAGGACGGGCATAGCCACAATCCCAGGTAACTGCTGTTTCTACTTTTCTTCCATACAGAAGCAGGGAACGCAGCAGGATAAGAAGAGCCAGAAGAAGAATAAATAAAATTGAAACAACGCCTATATAATACAGAGAAGACACTGCTTTTTGCATACCATCCATAGCAATCTGGTTTAAGCCAATGCACATCTTAGGAATAAAACAGGGCAGAAGAAAACCCGACAAAATGCAGCTCAAAGCAAGAATGCCCATAGGAATTTTCATCATCCAGCCGACTTCCTGGGAATTTTTTATGCTTTCCTGGCGTGGTTCTCCTAAGAAGACCATGCCGAATGCCTTACTAAAGGAAGCAATTGCTAAACCTCCAATTAAGGCAAGCGCAGTGATGATAGCTATCGCAGGGATTGCCAGGGAAGGATGAGAAGGGAGTGCGCCTGTAAAACAAGCAAAATAGATCAGAAATTCGCTTATGAAACCATTCAAGGGCGGCAGACCGCAAATAGCAACAGAACCTATCAAAAAGAAAAAACCTGTGAATTTCATTCTTTTGAACAATCCACCCATGAGGTTCATATTCCTTGTTCCTGATGAGCATAGTGCTGCTCCTGCACTTAAGAAAAGAAGAGCCTTGTACAATCCATGGTTTAAGATATGAAGTAAAGTTCCGATTGCTCCAACAGCAGCAAGCGCAGGCAAATTATAGGATACGCCTAAAAGGCTAATGCCAATGCCCATGGTTATGATGCCAATGTTTTCTACTGTGGAATAGGCGAGCAAGCGGGTGAGATCCGATTGGGCCAGGGCAAAAAGAATCCCTAGTATACCAGAAACGATCCCTATGACAACCAAAGTCCATCCCCACCATACAGGAGGAAGGCCAAGGAAACTCAGAATGCGGAGGAGAGCATATATTCCGACTTTTGTCATGACACCAGAGAGTATCGCAGAAACATGGCATGGTGTATTAGGATATGCTTCAGGCATCCAGGCATGAAAAGGCATAAAGTCTGCTTTGGCACCAAAACCGACTATTGCCAGAATAAAAAGAATCCCTTTGGTCTCTGAAGAAAGATTGGCTAAAGCCCCCCAATGGCTAAAATCCATAGACTTGCTGGCATGAGCCATGAAAAGGAACATAGCCAAAAGGAAAGCAGTTCCAATATGGGTCGTGACAAGATACATCCATCCTGCCTTTCGGGAGGAATCTTCTTTTGCATTCAAAATGACAAGCAAGAAAGAAGAAAGAGCCATCATCTCCCATGCCAGAAGGAACAAGAGGACATTATGTGCGGACAAAACCAAAGCCATGCTTGTTGCCAGCAGATTAAAGCAAAACCAGGAAAAACCTATACAAGAGCAAGAATGAAAAGAATACAAATACTGCCCACCATACAGGCTAACCACAAAACAAAGAACAAAAACGAGAACAAGAAAAAAAGCGGAAAAACAATCTATGCTTAAAACAAAAGAGCCAAAAGGCATAGACCAGGGGAAAGAAAAGGATAAAGACTCTCCGCTCCACAATACATGGAAGGAAGGAATAAGTCCTAAAATGCAGCCTGCCAGACATCCCCCCACTCCAAAAATACTGGACAGGAATCTGGATCGTTTGCTAACAAGCGCAAGCAATCCACTGACCAAAAAGCATAAAAGGCTTAATAAAAAAAGAATCATAGAAATGCACCTCTCTACTCTGCCTGCCAAGGTTACCCGGTTTGACAAAATTGCAAAGTGGTTTCGCTTATTGGCTTTATAGATTTGTAATGCTCATAGCGATTTGAAGTATAATATGGTGTAAAAAAAACGGTGTTAAAGAGAAGTTTTTTGCCATCCTTTGGCCTGGTAGGTCTGAGAAGGTTTGAATAAAGAAAAGAACAAATTTTCAATGGCTCGAATAATAGCAAAATTTTGTGGATTTGCAAGAAAAAAATGTTCCTGCAATAGTGTACTAGATGCACTATCGCTGTCTATTGCATTATGCCCTTTTATGACTAATTACAGCACCAGTGCCTATTTTTTTCTTGCTGTATTCTTCTCTGTCTGCTAGAATTTTCGAAATTTTGTAATAGTCAAAATGATCCTGTGCAATTAGATTTTTGCAGAAAAAGCAAAGATTTTTATCACGAATAAGACGAATGGTCGAATGGCACGAATAGT
>JABWCH010000452.1 GCA_013359215.1 Candidatus Brocadiia bacterium
TGGCCCAGGGAAAAAAATGTAGAACACCATCAGGAGCAAGGATAATGCTTTTGGACTCTTTCCAGGAAGAAATAAATTCTTGGGAACAAAGAACCTTACGCAATTCTGAAGCCGTTTTCCATACCTTGAGTTCTTGTTCCTGTAGAAAGGATTCTGCTTGCTCTTTTCCTTTATGATTATACAAAGAACAATATTCTTTTAAATCGTCTTTGATTTTTTTTAAAAGATTTCTTACAGCCTCTTCCAATGGGGTAGCAGGAGAGACTACAACAAATTTGAGGGAGGAATGCCTAAGGATAAAGCAACCATAGTAGTATTCATTTTTATCATAATCATAGTACTTTACCCATTCCCAAAGTGCAGTATCATGGCTCAATTTTTCTTGGATTTTGGATAGAGATACGGGCTCGATCTTAACCAAATCACGAATTTCTTTTGTGAGCCTGGCTTCTAAGGATTCTTTTTGGTTTGTGAGATTTTTGTATCTATCTAGTTCTTTTTCGCCTTCCATGGGTCTATAGGCAAGATTTGCCAATTCTTGGACAGTGCTTTGATACTCCTCATATATTTCTCTTACTTGAGGATTCTGGTTTTCTTTTGCTATTTGCCTCTCACGAAGGAGTATATCCTGCATTACTGTTTTACGAAACACCAGGGATTCATAAGCAAATCCAACGTGTTTGCTTTGAGGGCGTTTGGATAGTACTGTAAAAAAACCATGAAAAGAATGACCTGATAGCCTTCTCAAAAGTTGCAATTGTTTATACAGGCTCCCTCCTAAAAGAGCGTAGTTTTTAAACAGATTTCTTTCCATTTCCATAGCTTTTATATAGTTTTGGAATGATTGCTCTAGCTCGCCTAACTCTTTTTGTATCATTGCTAGATTATAGTAATTGTTCGCTATATCTTGATAGTTTTGTTTTGGTAGATGCAACTCACTTTTTAAAGATTCGGTGAAATACCGGAGAGCCTTATCCAATCTTCCTAAACGATAGAAAGCACAACCTATGTTGTTATATGCTGCTGCAACTTCACTATAATCCTTTCCTTTGGATATCTTTTCGCTCATGTCTAAACTTTTAAGAAAATATTCTAGTGCTTTCTTGTTTTTATTCATTCTACTAAGAGTTTTTCCTATAACGTTATAAGCTCTAACAAGATTAAAATGCAATTGATTTTGATGAATGCGTTCATACATTTGCAGTGCTTCATTACAATTGAAAAGAGACTCTTCTAATTTTTTAAAATCTTGCTCTAGACTTCCTATATTTTCTAATACATCACCAATATTAAGATAAGAACCAGCAATATCAGGATGGTCCATATTTTTATAAAGGCTTTTAAAAATTTGCAAAGCTATGGTATGAAATTTTAAAGATTGTTCTAAATTGCCTACATTTTCTGAAAGTATTCCTAAATTATTATAAGACATAGCAATATCAATATGATTATCATTATTATAAAGTCGTTTTCTCATCTGTAAAGCTTTATTTTGATATTCTATGGCATTTTTTACATCCCCTATATCCATGAATAATTTTCCTAAATTTTCATACGAAGTTGCTACACCAGTACTATCCTGCCCTTTATTTAATCTTTCACCCATTTGTATAGCTTTATAGTAATAGAATATTGCTTCTCTAAATTTTCCTGAATCACGTAGAAACTCTGCAAGATTGTTATATGTTGATATAAGTGCTTGATTATCTTGTTGATAAATCCTTTCTTTTATTTCTAGTGCTAGTTTATAGTTATAGGCTGCCTTATTTAAATCTTTTAAAAATATTAGTGTATTTCCAATATTATTATAGGAATCTGCAATTTTGATATTATCCTGGTCTTTATATAAGCGTCTTCTCATCTTTAATGCTTCGGTATGGTATTCCAAAGAGCGTTTTAATTCATTCAAATTCAATAGTAAGGTTCCAAAATTACTATAGCAGTGCGCAATATTTTCATGATCTTGGTTATGATAATAGTAATCATATATCTCTAAAGCTTTTTGAAAATATTCGTATGCTTTTTCAAAATTATTTATTTTATCCAGTATTGTTCCTAATGTATTATATGCATTCGCCAGTTTATCCTTCTTGTGGGGAAAATGATGTTCTAAAATTTTTACAGCTTCAGACCAGTAGCTTAAAGCATTCTTGTAATCTTCTTTCTGGTAAGCTTCTAGTGTTTTTTTATTAAGATTGTCTATCTTTTTTTCTGGGCTTATTTCTTGTCCATAACAAAATATCTGTAAAAAATATAAAGCAAAACATAGAAATTCTTCCATAACCCAAGTACTCTTTTTCATGGTTGATTCTCCTACAAAAAAAGCACGAATAGACAAATTTTTTATTAGCCATTTGTTTATTCGTGCTTTTGGCGGTGCAAAAATTATTGCAGAAAAACACTTTTATAGTTTTGTTGTGACAGTTGCTACCTAAAAGCAACTGACCCATATTTTGGGTGGGTTACATAAAACAGGTATTTTGATTTTTCAAACTATTTATAATCAATTCCCTTATTTTTTTTTGAGGTTTTTTAGCATTGCTAAGAAACCAAAGAATAGCAATCCTATGGTACAAGGCTCAGGCACAACAGCATCTGTAATGATGCGAACATTGTCTATTCCCCAGGATTCATTATCCAAAGGTTCATTGGAAAAGCCTTGGAAGCTTAAAGATAATGAAGAGCTAGTATGACTAAAAGTGATTCCTCCACTGACTTTACAATAAATAGAATCATACCAGCCTGGTCCAGTAAAACCCAATTCTGCCCGGAAAGTATCCCTGGTCTAGCACTGTAGGATTGTGAAGCACCAGCGTGGTTATCAAAGGTAGCACTAAAAATATTAGTAGAACTATTTTTTACCTGGAAGCTCTGCTCTCCTAAATATAGACAAAAGTAGACACCTACAATATCTATTCCAGGTTTACCTATGCTGCAAGGAAGCATAGCTCATCAGAAGTTTTCTGAGACTTTAATGAATGAGTCTTCGCTCTTCTCAGTTGCTTCTGCCAGCCAGAGCATGGCAAGGGGTTGTTGAAATAAAACCTTTTAAATTAATTAATTTTGTATTCCTTGTAGCTTATTATGCTTCCAAGGTTTTTTTATTTTATATTATGAGTATTAAAATTTCAATAGAAAAAATGTTTTTAAAATGCCGATTTATTGATTATTCCTCATAAACCACTAGCTTTGCTAGTGGTCCAAAAAAATGCTTCTAGCGGTACAGTATTTTTAAAAATTTGAAAATCCTTTAAGAAGCCCGGTAGCTTCACTATCTGACATTAATAATCTTAAAAGAATATATTGAATTATGGTATCCTATTAAAAAAAATTTAATTTTTCTCAATGGTAAGGATTCTTTACCCCGTAAGGGGTTTCATATACTAGCCCAGGGTAACACCGGGTGTTCCCCCATAGCTGTCAATTTAAAATATAAGACTATGCTATTTAAAAATTTAAAATTAAACCTAAACCTAAGATTATGTTATCTACTCAAGGATAAGAAGAGCGTAGTGTAAGCCTTCTGTAAGGAATCAAAAACAGTACCGCCTGGC
>JABWCH010000453.1 GCA_013359215.1 Candidatus Brocadiia bacterium
GACTGCTTCAGTTTGACCTTCTTGAGTTGACAGCGTTATTGGTTGGTATGTTAACCCCATACAATATAAAGAATTATATGAAAAGTTAACACGCATGACCTGAACCTCATAGGCAAATGTTCAAAAGTTTATGCACTAAAATTTTTAACACGAAGAACGCGAAGTAAAAAACACGAAGATCACGAAAAGAAATATACAAAACCATTTTTCTTCGTGTTCTTTGCTGTGAATATTCTTTAACTATTATATTTATTAATAGTTTATATTTAGTACAAAGACTTTTGAACACTTACCTATGTGTTAATTTTTCGATGAAACTTTATGGGGCAACGCCCTGGCTAAAAAGTTAACACGCATGAGGTTTAGGTTTAAGTTTAGGCTGATTCTCATGTTGATGCAACGATTTTTTATAATATCCGAAAGTCATGTATTATTTAATTATCATCGCTAAAAAAAAATTATGACAACACAACGCTTTAAAATTCTTTTCTCCGCTTTTTTTCTTTTATGGATCTCACTTTTTGCGGCTTTTGGAAAATGGGATTTAAATATTTCCCAAAGTTTGTATAATCCCGATATTGCTTTTGTCAAAGCAATAGAGAACTATGGAGAAATTCCAGGGCTTGTATTTTGCTTTTTTGCCCTGATTTTGATGAATTCTTCTTTACAAATCAAAAATAATCTACTTCGAGGTATGGCATTTTTAGTAAATCTGCTTCTTGGATTTATTGTTTTGTGCTATATATACTTAATTATCCTTTACAATCATTATGGAAGAAAAAATTTCGATTTTTTAGCCAACATAGGAATTCTGCTGTGGATAGTTCCAGGATTGATTCTACTTTTGGCAATGTTTTCATGTAAGCAATATGGAAAACAATTTGCTCTTCAGCGTAAAGCTTTTTCTAGTGTGGCAGTATGGCTAAGTCTGAGTGGTTTTATTGTGGTGCAAACTTTAAAAAGCATCTGGGGAAGAACGCGCTTTCGCGATCTCGCCCAGGGATATACAGATTTTTCACCCTGGTATTTTCCACAACAGGCTCATGGAGATTCTTTTCCTTCAGGGCATACCCTATTTGCCTGGGTATTGCTACCCTTATTTTTGCTTTGCCTGGACAAAAAATCCTTCATGCGATTTTTCCTTTTGCTTTTATCGATTGTATGGGGTTTGACTGTGGGAATGTCCCGTATTGTAATTGGCGCACACTATGCATCGGATGTCCTCTTCTCTGCGGGATTTTGTGTACTGGCTTTTCTGCTTTTATATAAAAGGCACTATGTACGCTTTGCGTAAATTTTTTCATGATGAAACTTTAGGGATAAGAAGAGAGTAGTGTAAGCCTTCTGTAAGGAATCAAAAACAGTACCGCCTGGCAAATCAAAAAATTGGATTCGACTCTTGAGCCTGGCATAAAAAGAAATGGGATATCTGTTTTTTTGATTCCAGAAAGAAGGCTTACACGAAGCGAACGATTTAGATAAAACCAGCTTGTAGAACCCGCTTGCTGCTCAAAGTTTCATACAAGCCATAACCCTCTAGTATCTTTCAATAAAATATATGGGATCAAAGGAGTCGAGCTTTGAATATTATCATTCGCAATGCACGTTTAAGAAATCGAGAAACATTGGTCGATATTGGAATTGACAATGGAAAAATTGTAGAGATTGCCGAAAAAATATCTGAGAATGCAGAGCAAATTTTAGACGCGCAAGGGAAATTGGTTACAGAATCTTTTTGCAATCCTCATTTGCATCTATGTAAAGTATATACCTTGCTTATGATGGATGAATCTGCACTCAAGGCTTATCATGGACAAGACATGGGAGCTGCTATGACAGCCATTGAAGAAGCAGCTAAAATCAAAGAACAATACAATGCAAAGTGGATTATTGAAAATGTGCGCAAAGCCTTGAAGATGGCAGCACGCTATGGCAATACCCATATCCGCGCCTTTGCTGATGTCGATTCTAAAGCCAAACTTGAAGGAATCAAAGCCTTGCTAATGGCAAAGCAAGAATTCAAAGGTATCGTGGATTTGCAAGTTGTAGCTTTTCCTCAAGATGGAGTTGTTAGAGAACCAGGAACAGTCGAGCTGATAGAAGCTGCTATGAAAATGGGAGCTGATGTAGTGGGAGGAATTCCCTGGATTGAATATACAGTGCCTGATGAACGACTCCATATTGATGCTATGTTTAAAATTGCACAAAAATACAATGCAGATATTTCTATGTTGGTAGATGATGCAGGAGACAGTGGATTAAAAACATTAGAAATGCTAGCAATAAAAACGCTCAAAGAGCAATGGATAGGGCGAGTCCTTGCCCACCACGCCAGGGCTATGTCTCTCTATCCCACACCCTATTTCAAAAAACTCGCTGCTTTATTAAAGCAGGCACAGATGGGAGTGGTAAGCGATCCCCACACAGGGCCATTGCATGCTAAAGTAAAAGAGCTTTTAGAAGAAAAGGCATTGGTTGTTTTTGGACAAGACGATATTGTAGACGCTTACTATCCTTTTGGCAGAAATAACATGCTAGAAGTAGCATTCCTGAACGCTCATCTTCTTTGGATGACCACATTCCGTGAAATGGAAAAAATCTATGATATGATTACCATTGCACCAGCCAAAGCCATGAACATTAAAAATTTTGGCTTACAAACAGGAAATGCAGCACATCTGGTTGTTCTGGAAGCCAAAAGCATTCACGAAGCGATTATGTACCATCAAGAACCTTTGTATGTTATCAGTCATGGTAAATTAGTAGATAAAAGTAAATTGTAAAAGGAAATCGTAATGATAGATCATGAAAAACAATACCACATTCAATTGAAAAAAGGCGATATTGGCAAGTATGTCATTTTACCTGGCGACCCTGGCCGCGTTCCTCTGATTGCAAGCTATTTCGATGAAGCCAAAGAAATCGCTTTCAACCGCGAATACAGAACCTTTACTGGAACTGTAGATGGAATTAAAATATCCTCTACATCCACTGGTATCGGCTGCCCTTCCACTGCAATTGCCATTGAAGAACTAATCCGCGTAGGGGCCGAAGTTTTCATTCGCGTTGGAACAGCAGGTGCTTTGCAGAGAAACATTGGGCTTGGCGATGTAGTCATCAGCACATCAGCAGTAAGAGAAGAAGGCACAACCAGACAATATATCCCTTTAAGCTATCCTGCTGTTGCTGATTTGGATGTAACTCTTGCCTTGCGCTTAGCAGCCAGGAGACTTGGCATTAAACACCACTGCGGCATTTCCCATTGCAAAGATGCTTTTTTCATTGAATCCGAAAAAGACTCGCCTCCCCTTCCCATCCAGGAACAAAACCAATTGCTATGGAAAGCCTGGGAAAGATCGAACGTCCTCGCTACTTCCATGGAAGCATCTGCCTTGTTCGTAGTTTCTTCTATCCGCAAGGTAAAAGCAGGCGAAGTAGTCGCCATCATTGGCCTTACTTACGACGATGCACCCATTGTAGCCAAAGTAGGCGTAGAAGAAGCCATTAGAGTCGCCATTGAAGCAGTAAAGATTCTTGAGAAAAACGAACTATAAGATTCTTGAGAAAAACGAACTATAACTATTTACTATAGTTTGACAATGTGACATTTAAAATCGGAAAAATTCAGGTTTTATCGCAGTTACAAAATGTTTTATTTGGATGTATCTAATTAATTTTTTTGACAGGATGAACAGGATAAAAAAAATTTAATCTTGTAAATCCTGTTCATCCTGTCAAAATTTTTTTCAATTTTATTTTTAACAATTTTTTGTCAAATTTTTTAGTATTTCTAATATCATACAATGAAATAACTTGTATTCTTTAAAATATAGAGAATGTGACATTGTCAAAATAGTTTTGCAGATTTTTTTAACTAATTATAATCCAGTAAAGATCCCCGTCCAGAGGACGGGGCTTTGCTTTGCCCCCTGGAAGGGGGCTGAAACGCTGACCTCTAGAAGAGGTCAGCGGAGTTGTCCCAAAGG
>JABWCH010000454.1 GCA_013359215.1 Candidatus Brocadiia bacterium
TAGTTTTTATAAAAATTTCATTCGCGTAATTTGTATATTCGTCTCATTCGCGATGAATACCTTTTTGGTTTTGGCTTGTCTGAGATAGGAAACATGACAATTTTGCATCGTCTTTCATGGCCTAGCAACGAGGAGAATTGCATTGATAAACGAAACAATTCATCTGGAAATTTCCAGCAATCCGAAACTTGCTCTATTCTTGCGCAGAACCGTTTCCCAAATATCTGAAATGGTAGGTTTCGATGAAGAGGAAACGAATCGCATCGCTCTTGCTATAGACGAAGCCTTTACAAATATCATAAAACATAGCTACAAGATGGATTTTAGCCAGAAAGTCCGCCTAGTCTTTTCTTTCGAGGAAAATAGCCATTTAGGAATAGAAATCCAGGATGATGCTACTCCCTTAAACAAAGAGAAAATCAAAAGTCGCAATTTAGAAGAAGTAAGACCTGGAGGACTAGGGGTGCATTTGATCCATTGCATCATGGATAAAATAGAGTATACCCCTGGCAAAAAAAAGGGAAATTCTCTCTATATGTACAAAAAATTGCTCCCCAAATAATTTGACAATGTTTGGGGAGCTTTATTACACAAAAGAGATATTACTTGTCAAAATAATATTAGCTCTTGTTTCTTTTCCATCTTTTGGATATAATCTATCTTGTATTCGCCCATTTACTTTTATTCAAACTAAACTCAGATTTTCAAATTCTTTGCGCAGAGGTCAATGCAATGAAATGGAATGAAAAAAGCTTTGCCATGGATGCTTCCCCAAGGGATGGTTCTATTTTTCGTTTTAATCCTGCTGTGAAGCGGATTGAATCTTTGGATGAAAAACGATTTCTGCTTATCAATTGCAACCAGGAAAGGCTGGACTACTATCCTGTCTTCGAAGAAAAGGAAAGAGGTCTTCTATGCTTGTTTGAAGGAATTTCTTTCAAAGGGCTAAAAGAAATATTCCCTGATGGAAAAGCAGAAGAATACATAGCTTTTTTCCAGCGCAATGGCTATTTCCATCCTATGAAGGATGCCCTTTCCTTCACGGATAAAATCCGCAAAAGCAACGATAGCTATCATATTTCTTTGTATGGTAAACTATACCATGATCTGGCGCATAAACTAGAATTGTATCATACCAATCCTTCTCTTCCCTGGTCAACGTATAGATCCCCCGTTGGAAGCGGAAACATAGAAGTTAGTTTGTTTATAACCGATATTTGCAATTTGAGTTGCAAATACTGCCATGTCATTGACAATGTTGAAACAAAGCAAAAAAAATCTTGTGGGAAAATCATGTCTCAGGAAACGCTGGAATCTTTTGCAAAGCAGTTTATAGACTATATCAAAAGCAGGTTTAAAATAGGCTGTCTTACCGTTTGTTTTTTTGGGGGACAGCCTTCTTTGCAAGGGCATGTCAGACGTTTTTTGTATAGTGCAGCAGAGTATCTATCTCAAAAATGCGCTGAAGAAAAAATATACATAAAATTTTCTATTGATGACAATGGCACACAAATCGACGATGAACTCATAAAATTCTACAAACATTACAACTTTGAGCTAAACCTTTCCTTTGATGCTCCAGCAGACGTGAACAGCCTGCAAAGACCTTTTTTGAATTCTTCTGTGCCTAGCGGCAATGTGGTCGAGAGCCACCTCAAAAAGCTTCTCGAATGTGGTGTGGATGTAGGGCTAAGGGCTACTGTGAGCAACCATAACCAGAACCGCATTTTGGAAGCAATAGAAAAATACTGTGCCTGGGGTCTTACCGCTGCTTCTTTTATTCCCATGCAAGATATTGTTCACGGGAAAAAAGTCTCAGAAATTTCTTCTCCTGAACCAAACGTTTTCCAGCAAGAATTGATAAAAGCCCTTGATTATGTCTTAGAATTATATGATTCCAAGAGAATTTTGTTTGAGCTTGGGCCAGTTACATCGATTCTCCATTCTATTGTTTCTGGAGGTACAATCCAGCCCTGCGGCATGGGGGATATATACTATGCAGTAAGTCCAGAAGGAGAGGTATTTACCTGTCATAGGGATCTTATCCCAGAATACTCTGTATGCCACCTGCAAGACACAAAATTTTTGAGCAAGATAAAAAGCATTCCTGAAAGCCAGAAATGCTCTTCTTTTTATAGCATGATGGCAAAAGATGCGTTTTGCCATAACCAGGAGTGTTCCTGCCAAAAGTCCAGTAAAAACGGCTGCAACGAGTGCGATGTCCTTATTTTTTGCGGTGGTTGCTGTCCTGCTGCAAGCAAGGCGCAGTATGGATGCAGGAATTGGGGAGTTTCCGCTTTGATGGATTCTGACCCTGCGCTTGGCAATAATAGATGCAAATGGAGCAAGGAATTGATTCGATATATTTTATGGAAATACCTTGATGCAGAAAGCAGTTCTTCTATCAAGCAATATACAAAAGCACTCTTTAGAGGGAAATTCTGATGAATATTATGCTAACGAACCGTTGCAATGGTACTTGCCAGTATTGTTTTTTAAAGGGGGAATTGGCTCAAGATCATGGAGTTCCCAAAGATATTACATTAGAGGATTTTCACACCATACTCAAATATGCCCACCATCTTTTTTCTCTTGGCTCTATAGATTCCTTGAATCTTATGGGCGGCGAGCCAACTCTACACCCCAAATTCCGCGAAATTCTGAAAGCATCTTTGACCTATAAAACAAAAAAATCGGGCTTTATGCCTGTATCCATTTTTACAAATGGGCTTTTTCCAGAAGAAACAGGAAAGCTATTGCAGCAGGAAGGATGCCGCGTCATGGTGAATGTAAACCATCCACTTTCTTATCCTGAATGCCATTGGAATATGCTCCATAAAAATCTTTCTATTCTAACGGAAACTATTGCTTCAGAACCTTGGGTTACCTTGAGCTTAAATATAGATAGAGCAGACCAGGATTTTGAATATCTTCTGGATTTGTGCCAGCAATATAGGATAAAAAAAATCCGCGTTGATATAAGCCGTCCAGAGCCAAACAAAAGGAATACACATATCAAGATGGAAGATATTCCTGGTGTCATGCCTCTTTTAGTCAATCTTGCTCAAAGATGCAAACAAATGGGAATAGAAATGAATACAGATTGTTGTTTACCAATATGCGGCATTTCTAATGAACAGTTGCAGTCACTAGAAAAAAGCGGTGTAGAATTAAGCTTCAAATGCTCTGGTGGTATTGACGTAACCCCTGATTTGGAAATATGGCATTGCGCCCCCTTGCGATCTATAAAATTCGGCAAAATAACAGACTACCCAGATGGCGTTGCCCTTGTAAAAGAAATCGCAAGAAAGACAGCCCCATTGCGCTGGAATGTGTCTTCTAAAGAAAGCTGCAAGGATTGCAAGTGGTGGACATTGAAAATCTGCCAGGGAGGATGCCTTTCTTCCAAAAAAATGGATGGAATTTTTTGATAACTATAGAAACTAAGATATAGGTTACGCAAAGAGATTTTTATTTGGGGGAAAATTTTTGTAAAAATTTTCCCCCAAACCCCCTTTAAAAACTTTTATATTTTTATTTTCCAATAGGTTAT
>JABWCH010000455.1 GCA_013359215.1 Candidatus Brocadiia bacterium
TAGGAGATAAATCCATAAGCATTAAAAATATTTTCACCCCCTTTTATAAAGAGCCTTCCTATGTTTGAACAAATCAGAATCAACTGTATGGAAAGTCTGGAATCCCATATAGAAAAGCACCCTAAAGCTATTTCCGATATGGTGAGGCTCGTTCGGCATCTGGTTTCTACCACGCAGGAAAAAGAAGAGCCTTCCCGTAACTATCTTATGATGGAGGCAGAATTTTTTGAAACAAAAGCTTTGCCTCTCGATGCAAGAGAATTTATTGCAAAACGAGTTTTTGCTTTTTGGCGTAAGGAGCAATTGCCTTTACTCAAGCAAAATCTCCAATGCTTTCCTTTTGACTGTAGCCATATCGACCATAAGTCCATCCTTTCGCTCTTAGATTTCCAGGCTTTAAGCCAGGAAACTTTAGAAAAACTCCATAGCACAAATCCTATTTGCGCAGAAAAAAAAATAAAACAAGAAGCACCCTCTTCAAAGCCTTTAGAAATAATGCAAACAGAATCATCTCTGTTTACCTGGGAAGAAGATGCGCCACATCTCGATGAAACAAAACAAGAAGACATCCCAGACTGTCCCATAAAAGAAGAAAACCAGGAAATTCCAGATTTGTCTTCTTGCCCTTTGGTTGTCCCGATTAGCGAAGAAGAAGAGCTAAAGAACATCCAGGTACAGAATGAAGAGGATTTAAAGAAACAGCACGATTTTTTGGAAACTTTTGCCATCTTTCCCATTGAGCTTAAAGAATATCGTGAAATCATCCTTCCACAGTTGGAAAAGCTCTCAGTGCAACATCTTCCCAGGGTATTCCATGGCATCATGAATCGCTATCTGTATACGCTCCAAGAAAAATATCCTATCATGCGGTTAAAAGACAATCTGTTGAAAAATGAAAAAACGATTGTGACTCCTTTGTCTCTTCTTGTGATGATTAACCACGGGCATAACGTCCAAAAGGCAATTTTGCAAAAATTTTCCGAACTAACCGATGTGCCAGAACTCAACAGCACAATCCATAAATACCTCAGCCTCTCTTTAGAGCGAGCCTTGATGGAACACAGCAAAAATTTTCGCCATACACTAGAATTTTGCCAGGTAAAAAGCGATTTGCAACGCTTGCTTTCCCAATACCCTTTATACAAAGACTCTCTTTTAACTCCCTACCCCAATCTAAAAATTATCCAGCAAACCAAGAATATTCTTCATGAATTCCAGGGTGGCAAAGCTGACATAGAAAGTATTTTAAACCGACATCTAGGCCCAGGAGAAGCCAATATAAAAAGAGCCTTGCAAAAAATTCTGGTTAAAAATACAGGGTTTTATGCAATACAGGAAGGAGTGCAAGGAATCCACGATATAAACAGCCTTTTTAAATACATTCAAATTCTTAAAGAAGACCCACAAAACCAAAAGACTGCGGATATACTATTCCAGATGATGGGGACATTCCTTCGTGGAAAGCAACGAGTGCCACTACAGATATTTAAAACAGGCTTGAATTTTTTGCCTAGGGGCTTACAGCAAAAGGTTCTTTTCGTCATCAAGAAAAAGTTAAAAAAAGAACTAGATGACAGCGTCCAGAAAATTTTACAACCTCAGGGCAAAGCAGAGGATAGATGGCGAAAGCTACTGCAATTGCTACAAAATCCCCAATTTTTAGAAAGCGATTTTTTGCTCTTTGGATACCCGATTTCTGTTCTTTTTCAAAAACTACAAAATATTAGCCGTCAGGAAAACATAGAACGCTCTATATCTCAGGCGTTTCCTCATAAAGGAATACCTGAAAATCTCAAAAAGCTAATACAAGACCGCCATCTGGCTAAAAAGCAGGCAAAGCAAAAAAGCACAGAAAATTGCCTTCGCGACCTTGGAAATCTGAGCAAAGCTTTTTCTAAAGGAGAGATTCTTTCTTTAAGACATCCTTTGGTGGATCTATTCCAATTCTATGGCAAATTTTCTTTTTCCACAACCAACCCTTCTTATCATGGTTATGAAATAGCCCGAAAGATTGCACGCTATTACCAGACCGCCCAAAAAGAATGGGAAGAATTGCCTGGGATGGATGAAAAAATACAAAAATCGCTAAAAAAAATGCTTTTTGAGGAAAAACAAAAACACGATCTAAAAAAATTGTCCCATTCTTCATGCAAAACAGAAAGTCTTTTATGAAAATTTTTTGGAAAATTTTATATAATTTCTTTTGGCATTTGGTGTTGCCTGTATGGATTGTCATCCAGCTTTTTCAAAGAAAAAAAAATAAAAAAAGCTTTATGGAAAGGCTTGTTCTTTATCCTGCACCCTCTTGGGAAAAAAAGCCCGTTATATGGTTTCATGGCTCTTCCTTAGGCGAAGTTCTTTCTTTATGGCCTTTTATGAAAGCAATGCAAACAAAATTGCCTCATATTCAGATTCTATCCACACAAACATCGAGAGGAAGATATATAGCAGAAGAAAAATGCCAGGTAGATGCTCTTATCTATCTTCCTTTGGATATATCTTACCTGGTAAGAAAAGCTCTAAAAAAATTCCAGCCCAGTATGCTCATTTTGTTTGAAACAGAAATATGGCCCAACCTGTTCTGGGAATGCGAAAGACTCAGCATACCTGTTGTTGTTGTATCTGGCAGAATCTCGCCCAGATCTTTCCCAAGATACAGAAAAGCCAGATTCTTTTTTAAGAGTGTTCTCCAAAGTGCGTACTTTTTGATGCAAAGCCAGGAAGATCTGGACAGAATTTTGGCTATGGGAGCTTTGCCCAGTAAAGCTTTAGTGTGCGGGGACATCAAGCTAGATGGTATTCGGACGAGCATCTCGGAAGAAGATAGAAAACTATGCGAAAGCATCCTTCCTGGAACAAGACCAACTTTGGTTTGCGGTAGCACACATACTGGAGAAGAAGCTATTCTTATAGAGGTGTATTCTGCCTTAAAAATAAAATATCCTAGTCTGCGCTTTGTATTCGCCCCAAGACATCTGGATCGTGTGTCCGAAGTAACCCATCTTTTGCAAAAGCAAAAGATAGACTATTCCCTTCGCACAGAATTGCCTTGCACAGAGCAAAAGTCTGTTATCATACTCAATAGCTATGGTGAGCTTTCTAAGATATACTATAAAGCCGATTGGGTTTTTGTGGGTGGGACGCTTGTTCCTGTTGGTGGGCATAATCTTATGGAGCCTGCTGCACTGGGAAAACCTGTTTTTTTTGGAGAAAATATTGCTAACTGCAAAAAGCAAGCCCAGCTCCTTTTGGAAAAAAATGCAGGATGCATCGTTTCTTCTGGCAAAGAGTTGGAAGAAAAGCTAGATTTTTTTCTCAGCCATCCTCAAGAATCCTTGGAAATGGGAACAAGAGGGCAAAATGTTGTCCTGGCTAACCAAGGCTCCATGGAAAAATGCCTCCAGGAAATTTTTTGCAACCCCCAGGGCATTATCAGCTTAACTTGATAGGAGTTACGCAAAGAGATTTTTATTTGGGGGAAAATTTTTGTAAAAATTTTCCCCCAAACCCCCTTTAAAAACTTTTATATATTTATTTTCCAATA
>JABWCH010000456.1 GCA_013359215.1 Candidatus Brocadiia bacterium
GTGTAAAGATTTTTCACCACGAAGATACGAAGGACACGAAGAGTTTAAAATTTTTTCTTCGTGGTCTTTGTGTCTTCGTGGTGAAAAATCTTTTTGTTTTGATTTATTTTTGATTGAGTCCCTATTTTTTTATCCCTGTTTATTTGTGTTTATCTTTAGTTTTTCTTTTTAAATGAGTTAGGAAATGCGTATTTTTTTTAAGTGTGTAAAAAGAAGAAGAATTTGCTCGTCGGATGTATTCGTATAGTGCAAAAAAAGTATCTAAAAAAAACAAAAATTATTTGAAATTTATGATTAATTAAGTCAAAATAGTATCTGAAAACTTGCCGTTCGCGTAAATTTTTTATAAGTATTTTGAATTTTTAATTACTTATTCATCAGCTAGTTATAACTGTGTCCTATTTGGTGGACATTGATAAAAACGCTTTCTATAGTTTTGACATATCGCGTTATTTTTTTTAAATCGCGTAATATAGGCATTGGATAAGAATTAATTTTTTGTCTTTTCATTTTACGTGAACGTCATGTAATTAGGGAGTTATTGATCATTCCAAACAACAAAATTTTTCCATTGGAGAGAACGATCATTAATACTTGAGGAGAAAGACGTTGGCAAAGAAGCAAAAGAAAGTAAGAGACCGGGCATTTGATGAAAGCTGGAAGCTGGTTTTGGAAAAGTATTTTTGGGAATGCCTGGATTTTTATTTTCCAAAAATCATCGCTCAAATAGACAAGAGTAGAGGATATGTATTTTTAGAGCAGGAGCTTCAGAGAATATCGCCTAAATCAGACTCGAAGAAAAGAAGAGTGGACAAACTGGCGAAAGTATATCTGAAAGACCAGACAGAAATGTGGGTTTTGATTCACATAGAGGTGCAGACATACAAAGAAGAAGAATTCGCCCGCCGGATGTATTCGTACCACTATCGTATCTGGGACAAATACGAGAAACCCATTGCCAGTCTGGCGATTCTGGCGGACAATAACAGCCAGTTTTGCCCCAAAGAATTCCGCTTGAAAGCCTTTGGGCAAGAGTTCATGCAATTTCATTTCCTGGTTAGTAAAATTTGGGACTGGAAAGACAAAGAAAAAGACCTGAAAAAGAATCCCAACATCTTTGCCATAGTAACTTTGGCCAGTCTGAAAGCCTATGAAGAAAACTTCGCCAGCAGAGCACAGTGGAAGCTTTTGCTGACAAAAATGCTGTACGAAAGAGGATATAGCCAGAAAGAAGTCTTTGATCTGTATTATTTTCTGGATGGCATCATGGTACTTCCTGAGCCAATGGAAATACAATACAATAATGAGATCATTCTCTTAGAAAAGGAGGCGACTATGCCCTACATTACAACTGCAGAAAGAATTGGAAGAAGTGAAGGAAAAAAAGAAGGAAAAAAAGAAGGAAGAAAAGAAGGAAGAAAAGAAGGAGAAATCAAAGGTAAAATTGAAGGGATTGAAGCCATTCTGGATATAAAATTTGGAGATCAAGGTTTGGCTTGTATGGACAAAGTCCAATCTATCCAGGATTTGGAAAAATTGCAACAGGTTTTTCTTCTTGCCAAAAAGAGCCAGTCCTTAGATGAATTTCAAGAAAAGATTGCTTCGTATTTAGTATAGTAGTATATCTTGTAATGGCAAAATTAGCACCAGGATCTCCGACACCAGCAGCAAGTAAAATTTTTCCATCAGAGAGTTCTATAGCATTATTAAAGCTATCGTTCGCTTCTGTAAAGGTCACTGTCACTATACCATTCGTTCCAAAAGTAGTATCCAGAATACCATTAGCATTGTATAGAGCCATGGCTGCATCGTAGTTAGGAGTAGCGTTTATCTCTCCACAAACAAGAATTTTTCCACTGTTGCGAATAGTGATGCCATTAATGTTGTCGTTTCCGCTGATATGGAGCGTAACCTTGCCGCCTGTTCCAAAGGTTGTATCCAAAGAACCATCAGCATTGTATTTAGCAATGGCAAAATCCCAGTTGCTTATGTTCGCTGCTCCAGCTAATAGAAATTTTCCATCGGCAAGAACAGCTATATTCCTCTGCAACCTCTGTGCCTCTGCGGTTAATTATTTTTTATCAATATGTTGTAATAGGTACAAAAACTTTTGAACAAATACCTAATCATAAATTTCAAATAATTTTTATTTTTTTTAGATACTTTTTTGCACTATACAAACCAGACTTCCCTATGAAGGAAGTTACGCAAAGCGTAACATATTCTCTGATGTCTATTTATTTTCATTGCTTTTGGAAAATTTCGGGTGGTTTGGTTACCCAATATTTTTCGAAACCTGGAGTTTCGTAACGACGGTACTTTTCCCCTTCTTGGACTATGATCATAGCATCAAGATTGAGACTTTTCGCCAATTCGAGAGATTCTTGTGGAGTAAGGATACAAAATACTGTAGAATAAGCATCTGCTTCCATTGCAGTAGAGGCAATTACGGTAGCGCAAGCAACTTTCATTGAAACTGTATTGCCTGTACGCGGATCAAGGATGTGCGAGTATCTTTTACCCTGGATTTCATAGTAACGTCTGTAATGAGCCGAAGTTGCTATCCCTTTGTTTTCCAAGGCAATAACAGCAATGCTATCTTGTGGTGCATCAGGATCTTGAATCCTAGGATCTTGTATGCCGATTTTCCATACTCTTGGGCCATAGCAAAAGATGTTTCCTCCCATATTGACCATACCTATAGGCACTTTTTGGCTTTGAAGGAAGCTGGCAACCTGGTCTACAGCATAGCCTTTTACAAAAGCTCCTAAAGAAATCGAAAGGCTTTCTGCTCGAATGCCTAAGGCTTTTTTTTCGTAATCTAGCTGGATATGCTGAAAGCCTGTAATTTTTTTTACGCTTTGGATCTCCTCTTCCGTAGGCAAACGGTTTTCCTTAGTGCATTTTTTCCATAGATTGATATAAGAAGAAATCGTAATATCAAAAACTCCCTGGCTATTTTGGGAAACCAGCAAGGCAAACTGGACCAGCGAAAAAAGCTCATCAGAAAGAGGGAACAGGCTATTTTTTTCTCCTTTTTCCATGAAAAGACGAAGTTTGCCAGCTTCGCTTTTGGGATCATGCTCATTGATAACACTATCAAGCCTTTCTATCTGTTTATATGCTGTATTGGCAATTTGTTGCATTTCTGAATGACTTTTTCTCGCCTGGAAAATGATCTGCATCTGCCCTGAATTCCACTTGATCAATTCCCATTCTCTTTCAACTGTCTGCCACGGAGGCTGCCACCAAAAAAGAGAGCTAAAACAAAAAATAATGGCTAAAGCCGACAACAATATACGAACAAAAGATTTCCAGTTCATCCATTTTACCTTTCTATTGCTTTATATAGAAAACTCGATACTGCTGCTTAAACTGACAGCCTGGGCATTTGCCCCATAGGTATGTGTTCAAAAGTTTTTGTACCTATTGCAATATATTGATAAAAAATAATTAACCGCAGAGGCACAGAGGTCGCAGAGGAATTATATATAGGAGTTACGCAAAGAGATTTTTATTTGGGGGAAAATTTTTGTAAAAAT
>JABWCH010000457.1 GCA_013359215.1 Candidatus Brocadiia bacterium
GGTAAATTTTACCTGCTTTAAATTTTAAGGTTACTACTCTTAATTTCATATTTTTTTATAGGATTAGGAAAATGTAAATCTATTTTTAGACACGCCCTATGGGATTTTGTTCTGTTCCTTGGTGTCCAATATTTATGCTATTTAAAGAAGTATAGACTCCTGAGGTCAAAATTACTTCATCTCCTGGCTGAAGGCCAGCTCCTGTGACAATGGAAAACCAATCATCGCTAGGAGAAAGAACATATTGAGCTGCATGAAGGTGCATTATAAGAAAGGCAATGATGAAAAATACTATGCGAAAGGATAAAGACATACATAAGCCCTCTCTATAATGAACGAAAAAATAAAAATGACACAAGATCAAACTATTTTGTTCTCATAGAATTTCCCGCATTGTCAGGAAAATTTAGAGTATGCTGATTTAAATAGGCATAAATTTTTACCATTTCGATTCGATCATAATTTTTATTTCGAATCTTGTCAATAAAATTTTTTAAGAAGAAAAAATGTAAAAGTCGAAGTAGTATAAAATTTTATTATCACAATTTTTTTGCTTCTCTTTGCAATTCTTTAAGAAGATCGAAAGCTTCTAATGGTGTCAGGCTATTCAGTTCCAGGTGTGCTAAAGTATCCAGGATTTCTTCTCCTACAAGGGAGAACAAGTTGTTTTCCATGGGCTTTTTTTTGCTTGCTTTGCAGCAATGTTTTGTATAGGTCTGGAAATCGATTTTGTGTTTTTCCAGATTTGTCATGATTTCCTGGCCTCTTTTGAGAACCTCTTTGGGGATTCCTGCGATCCTTGCTACATGGATTCCATAGCTTTTATCCGCACTTCCTGGGTTGATTTTATAGAGGAAGGCAATTTCTTCACCCCATTCTTGTATTGCTACATTGTAGTTTTTTACATTAGGATATACTTCTGCAAGATCTGCCATTTCATGGTAGTGTGTTGCAAAGAGAGTCTTGGCCTTGATTTTCTGGATATATTCAATAATAGCCCAGGCCAAAGAAATCCCATCAAAGGTGCTTGTCCCTCTTCCTACCTCATCCAGAGCAATAAAGCTTTTTTCCGTGGCATTGTTTAAAATATTGGCAGTTTCTACCATTTCGACCATAAATGTGCTGCGCCCTTTGGCGATTTCATCAGATGCGCCAATCCGCGTGAAAATACGGTCTACAACTCCTATTCTGGCTTTAGACGCAGGGATAAAAGATCCTATTTGTGCCATTAGAAGCAAAAGAGCTGCTTGCCTTATATAGGTAGATTTCCCTGCCATGTTGGGGCCTGTGATGATGGCAATTTCATTTCCTATGCCCATTTTGAGATCGTTGGGAACAAAGGAATCGCTTAAGGTTGCTTCTAAAACTGGATGTCTTCCTTGTATGATTTCGATTTCTCTGCCTTGCTGTATTTCGGGGCATATATAGTTATGTTCTCTCGCCACTTTGGCAAGGCTTGCCAGCACATCCAATATGCCAATAGCATGGGCTGTTTTTCTGATTTCGCTTACTTCTTTTGCTATTTCGCCACGAAGTTCTATAAATAGCTCATATTCTAAGGCTCTCGCCTTTTCGTTGGAAGAGAGTACTTTTTCTTCGCGCTCTTTTAATTCCGCTGTAATGTAACGCTCTGCATTCTTCAGGGTTTGTTTTCGGATATAATCAGAAGGGATTTTATGGCTGTGGCTATTGGTAATTTCGATAAAATATCCAAATACTTTGGTATACCCGACCTTAAGAGAAGGGATATTGGTGCGCATGATTTCTTTTTTTTCAAAGCTTTCCAGCCAGTCTTCATCGGAAATCTGTAACCTTCTGAGTTCATCTAAATAGGGATCGTAGCCGTCTTTGATGATATCGCCGTCTTTTAGCGTTGGCTTAGGATCAGGATGGATAGCTGCTTCGAGTGCATTGGTTAGATCTTCAAGCAAATCCAGATCATCTTTGATTTGCTTGAGTAGTTCGGATTCCATGCTGTTTATTAAGAGCTTGATTTTAGGGACTATCTGAAGGGAGTTTTTTAGACCTAACAGATCTCTGGCATTGGCTCTTTGGTAAGAAATTTTAGCGCATAGCCTTTCTATGTCCTGGATCTTTTTTAATTCCCTTTGGATATCCCAAAGTGCTTCAGGAGAAAAAAACAGCTTCTTGATTCCCTCTTGTCTGCTTTGTATTTTTTCTACGCTAATGAGTGGCGCACTTAGCCATTCGTGTAGCATCCTTGCTCCCATAGGCGTGCAGGTTTGATCCAGGATGGAGAAAAGCGTTCCTTTTTTGTTTCCTTCTCTCATGCTTTTATGGATTTCCAGGCAATTCCTTGTTGCCCTGTCTAAAAACATGGTTTGGGCACAATTGTATACTTCCAGGCGATCCATGTTTTGCATGTCTGTTTTTTGGGTTTCCTGGACGTATCGCAACAAAGCCCCTGCCGCGCCTATTGCCTCTCTCATTGCTTCACATCCATATCCTTCTAAGGTTTTGATATGAAAGTGTTCCAGAAGTGTCTGGATAGAATTTTCGGTTTCAAAGCACCAGATAGGACGGCATGTCAAAGGGATGTTGTAAAGACGAATGAGTTTTTCCAGGCTTATGTTGCCTTCTGCACAGAGAATCATTTCATCTCTGTCTTTTTCTGGTATCAGGCATTCAGCAGGAGAAATTCTACTGATTTCATCAGCAAGAAGGTGAGGCGCAATTTCGTGGATCAGAAATTGTCCTGTGGATATGTCACACCAGGCAATCCCTATTTTTTTTTTGTTGGGATAGATGGACATGAGGTAGTTATTGTTTTTTTCAGAAAGCACTTCCTCTTCTGTCAAAGTTCCTGGTGTAATGATTCTGATAACATCTCTATCTACGATTCCCTGGGCTTCTGAAGCATCCTGGATTTGCTCGCAGATAGCAACTTTGTATTCTTTTTCCAGTAGCTTGGGAAGGTAGTTGTCTATTGCTTTTGCTGGAATTCCAGCCATGGGAATCGGGTTTGCCCCTTTACTTCGGGAAGTTAGGACAATCCCTAAAACCTGGGAAGCCACCTGGGCATCATCATAAAACATTTCATAAAAGTCGCCCATTCGGAAGAAAAGAATAGCCTCTTTGTATTTTTGTTTAATTCTCTGATATTGCTGCATTGCAGGACTATCGGACATGGATATTTATCCTTTCAAGTAACATGCATGACGGCAGTCACCCAAAGCAAGAGTATTCGTGCCATTCGACCATTCGTCTTATTCGCGATGAAAATCTTTGCTTTTTCTGCAAAAATCTAATCTAAGACAAGCCCAAACCAAAAAGGTATTAATCGCGAATGAGACGAATATACAAATTACACGAATGAAATTTTTATAAAAACTATTCGTGCCATTCGATCATTCGTCTTATTCGCGATGAAAATCTTTGCTTTTTCTGCAAAAATTTAACTTCTTACGACTTGTGCCAGTTGAAAAGGCTTTAATCTTTGGCCTGAAAGACCTATACATACCAGCCCAGGGCAACACCCTGGGAAATGGAATTATCATTG
>JABWCH010000071.1 GCA_013359215.1 Candidatus Brocadiia bacterium
ATAAAAATTTTTACTTTTTCTGCAAAAATTTAATTGCACAGAATCATTTTGACTATTACAAGAAGAAAAAAATAAATTAAAATTCTCTGCGACACTCTGGGTCTATGCAGTGAAAAGGATTTTTCGTTTGAATGATGACAGTCCCTAATCTGTGGATAATTTTTTTTGCATCCGATGTATACTCTGTATGCAACGTAAGTGAGAATCGTAATGTGTTTATTCTAAAATCCCTTACAAGGAGAAATCTATGTCTCTTTATGCTTACTATTTTTTTCTTGGCTTTGCCCCTGCTATTTTTTATGTATGGTACATATACAAAAAAGATAGATGGGAACCCGAACCTACCCATCAGATTGTGAAGATTTTTTTTCTGGGGCTTATTTCTATTGTTCCAGCAGGGCTTCTGGAATGGATTTTTCAAAGCCGCGTTTTCCAAATCGAATCAGCCAGCATGACGCAATACCTAAGCCTGAATCTGGCGGTTTGCTTTCTGATCATTGCGCCCATAGAAGAATTTTTTAAATATTCTGTTGTTAAAACCTTTGTTTTCTCAAGCGATCATTTTAACGAAAAGGTCGATGGGGTTGTTTATATGGTAGCCTCTGCTATGGGGTTTGCTGCCCTGGAAAATGTAATGTATATCCTAAATGTAGGTGCTGTTAGCAACGAAACAAGGGCTACCTGGGTAGGTCTTATGAGAGGCGTACTTTCTACTCCTGCTCATGCTATTTTCTCTGGCTTTGTTGGCGTTTATCTAGGCCAGGCAAAGTTTGCTCCCACAACAAGCAAATCTTTAGGTCTTACAGCTTGGGGACTTTTGATTGGCATTTTCCTGCATGGACTTTATAATGCTCTGGTTTTTGCAGGTTATCCTCTCTTTGTCATTCCCTTGTTGCTTGTTTCTGGCTATATCCTTATGAAGAAAGTCAACGCTTTGGTAGCAGAATCTCCTTTTAAGCCTGCCCAGAAACAAGAATAGATTCCTTATCGTAACATCATACAGGGGCATTTTATGCCCCTTGGGATAGAAATATGATCGAACAAATCGCTTTTTCTCTTTTGCTTTTTTTTTTACCCCTTGCCTCCTCTTCTGTTTTTACGAACCAGGATATTCCTAAACAATTTTTGCTAGTTTTGCTGGTCACCATCGCAGGGTATTGCTTTTTCCATAGCCAAAAAAAAGAAAAGTCTGTAGATGTGATTTTGTCATTTGGAAATATTCTTTGGTTTTCATTTTGGGTTTTATTAGTATTGTCTTCTTTTTTTACTACTTACTGGCATAATGGTTGGGATCGAATATCCCATTGGCTGGTTGTGTTTTTCTTATATACCTTTGCGCCCTCTTGGTCTAACAGCCGCTTTTCCAGGAATGCTCAGATTCTTCTCACAGCAGGGGTACTGTCAGCCATCTATGGAATATACCAGTTTTTCCATTTAGAAAGTGTTCACGCCTATTCTGCCCATGTCTCAACATTTGGAAATACGAATCTGTCTGCCAATGTCATGGTATTGCTTTTGCTTCTGGCTCTATCCCTGCCTCAAAAAAAATCTTTTTTTGCCTTATGCCAAAAAATATCTTGGGGGGTTTTGTTCTTTTATCTCATACTCACAGGCAGCAGAGCAGGATGGCTAAGTTTTTCCTTGGGCATTCTATGCTATGCCTTGTTGTTTTTATTTTCTCAGGATCGCTTGCCCTGGAAAAAAATTTTGCTTTCCAGCATTCTGGCGGCTGCTATTCTTATGATGCCTTTCCTTTTTTCATCTATAAGGACAACCTTTTTGCTGCAATGCAAAAATCTGGCACATTGGGACACAGGTTCAGGAAAAGTGCGCTATTTGATCTGGCAATCTACTGGCGCAATGATTGCAGATCATCCCTTTTTAGGTTCAGGCTTAGGGCAATTTCCTTCTCGCTATCCATACTACCGCAGTGATGAGGAATATATACTATCAGAAGGCCGCCTTGTAGAACATCCTCATAATGAATGGCTTTGGATTGCTTGCGAATCTGGCGTTTTTTCTGCTTGTTGTATTTTGGGAATTGTTTTGATTGCCTTATTTTCACTTTTGGCACTACTGAAATCCCAAGACATGCAAAAAAGAAAAGAAGCAAGGGCTTTGATCAGCATGCTTGTGGCTTTTGTCACTCTAAGCCTTTTTTCTTTTCCCCTGGCATCAGCATCCAGCCTTTATTTTTTTGCTATGATAACAGGATATGCACAGCCTCCAGGCAAAAAAATTTCTATACAAAAAAATTTTTTACATATTCTTTTTTTTCTGGTAACAATGCTTCTTTTTTTAACTGCCTTTTGTTCTATGCTGGCAAATGTTTTTTTTATGGCAGGACAAAAGAATCTTTTAGTGAAAGAATACCAATCGGCAAGGCAAAGCTTTGACATAGCTTCTTTTTTATATCCTCGCGCTCTTTATGGAGTTGAAATAGGCCGATCATACTTAGCCATGGGAGATTATGGTCTTGCTGCAAAAAAATTCCAAGATATATTGGAAATTGCTCCAGAGCTTGAAAATGCAGCTATTGACCTTGGGCTTGCCCATTGTTTATATGGTAATCATGAAAAAGCTTTAAAAGTATGGCAAAATGCAAAAAATCTTTTTCCCTTAAGCACGATTTTACACTATAATATGGTTCAGCTTTTTTGGCAAACAAACCACCCCGAAAAAGCTTTAGAATGCCTGAAGCATCTGCCTTCTAAGAACTATAGGCTGGCTCAGGACTGGAATTACATATTGTATATGGGGGAAGCCTACCAAAAAATAGGCAATTTAAGGAAAGCCTTCTCTTTTTATATTAAAGCTAAAGAAACAGCACCAGAAAAGGCGATGCCTTATCTGAAGATTGCCTTTTTCATGGAAAGCCTGAATCTTTATGATGCTGCAATCTATCATTTATCCGAAGCAATGCGCTTAGGAAGCAAAGAAGAAAAAATTTTGGCAGCCTGCTCTCTGGGAAAGCTTTATGAGAAAGAGAAAAAATATCAGAATGCTGCTTTGTATTATCTGAAAGCCAAACAAGAAAATCCGAAAAACCCCCGCATATATCTTCATATAGCCCAGATTTCTCTTCATCTGGGAAAAGAAGAATTTGCTTTAGAGAACTTAAAAAAAGCGAAGGCTCATGGTTTTCGGGATTGGAAAATTCTAGGAAAAGAAGAATTTTTTTATCCCCTTATTTCTAGTAGAATTTATAAAGATTTTGAAAATTTTTAAAAATTGAGATTTTCTATGCCTAGGACACCTGAAGAAATTCGAGCTGCTATGCTAAGCCTGGAACAAAGGTTTGATAGCGGAGAAATCTTGGAAAAAACATTTCTTATGCGCTATATGAGCTTAAGAGAAGAACTGGATCAATTGCAACTTGCCAGAAAAGATATACAAAAAACAACCAAGGTTGTCAAACTGCAACCAGGTATCACTTGCCGACAATTTTGCGAAATGGAACTTGCTGGACACTATCGAATTCTTCGCGAATTAGGTCGTGGTGGCATGGGAATTGTCTATCTTGCTGAAGATATAAATTTTAAAGGGCAAAGGGTTGTTGCCATTAAAATTTTACCACAGTATTTATGCCAGTCTCCTGAAACATTAGAAAGCTTTAAACGGGAATTTCTGACAGCCAGCAAATTAGTCCATCAGAACATTTGCGCCATGTACGAATTTGGTGAAGACACAAAGATGGAAACCTATTTTTTGGTCATCGAGTATCTTGAAGGCGAAAACCTGGCAGACCTTTTGGGCAAGAGAAAAAGATATAGCTTTAAAGAGACAATATACATCGCAACACAAATTGCAACGGGATTAGACTTTGCTCATTCCAAAGGGATCATCCATTTAGACATGAAGCCTGCCAATATTATGATCTTGCCTACAGGAGATGTAAAGATCATGGACTTTGGGCTGGCACAGCAGCTTCATACAGGAAAAAGCTATCTTTCCCTTCCCAAAACCTTTGGTACTCCCATGTACGTTGCCCCAGAGCAAATCCAGGCAGGAAAAGAAAACATTGTCCGAGCAGCAACGGATATGTGGGCTTTAGGTGTTATTGTCTATGAAATGCTCAAAGGCGAGCCTCCCTTTCAAGGAAATACCATTCTTCAGGTCAGCAACAGCATCGTGACCACCCAGCCTGAACCTATTAAGGGAATCTCAGAAAAAGCATGGAATGCGATACTCAAGGCACTTTCTAAAGACCCCCACCAAAGATTTTCTCGCTGTAAAGATTTTATCGAAGCTTTGCGAGGAGATAATACCCTTGCCATAACTTCTTCTTTTCATTCTTCTTCTATAAAAAGCAAAACGTCTGCTTCATGCCAGACCACAAGCAAAATGTCTGCAATGCCTTCTCATCTAGTGCAGAAATCCAGGGTCATGCAAGGAATTTTCTGGCTTTGTCTCCTGATTTTCAGCGTGACTTTGATTCTGTTTTTGCATGTATGGATAAGCAAAATTTACCAAAAGCCCCAAAAGAATGCAGAACCTTCTTCTCCAAAAACAAAACAAACGCCAGAAATTTCTCCTAGTCTTGTCTTGCCGCAATATCTAATCGAAAAATGCTGGAAAGAAAATAATCATTGGGATTTTACCTGCGATACGTGGCTTAAGCTTTCTGTTTCACAGCAAAATCTATATGCAGCTAGCTATCAAAAATGGTATGCATCCAGACATTCTTTTCCCCTAGAGAAGGAAATTGCTATCCAGGGCAAAAGTTTGATAGTAAGACTGATCCCCCCAGGACAATTCTGGATGGGTTCTCCAGAAGGCGAACCAGGAAGATATGAAGAAGAAAAACGCTATTGTGTCCTGATAACAAAGCCCTTTTGGATGGGAAAATATGAAATTACCCAAGAGGAATGGTCTTCTGTCATGGAAAAAAATCCTTCTTTTTTTCAACATGCACCTATCAATACTCCTGTAGATAGTGTATCCTGGGAGGATGCATTGTCGTTTGCAAAAAAAATAGGGGCAAAGCTCCCAACAGAAGCCCAATGGGAATATGCCTGCCGCTCTGGAACGACCACGATGACATATATAGGAAACTTTGCCATTTTAGGTATGAACAACGCTCCTCTTTTGGATAAAATTGCCTGGTATGCTGGAAATAGTGGAGTAGAATACCCTGGCGGCTTTGATAGTAAAGATTGGCCTGAACGCCAATATCATTCTCATTTTAGTGGAACGCAGTGCATTGGGCAAAAGCAACCGAATGCATGGGGATTGCACGATATGATTGGAAACATTGCAGAATGGTGCAATGACTGGGATGCACCATATCCTCTGGAAACGAAAAAAAATCCAGTCGGGCCGCCCCAGGGCAAGAACAGAGTTCGCCGAGGAGGCTGCTGGAGCAATATGGCCCATGTTTGCCGCAGCTCCACACGCAGCCGATGGGAAACTATCCATAGACCAGAGTTCATGGGTGTTAGAATTGTCTTAGATTGTGAAAAAAACAGGTAGCGATGAGAGTTAAGTAGTTTTTTTTAAAAAAACTTTTAAACTTCAAGCAGAAAGCGGGTTCTATTTGAAGAGATCGCTTCGTGTAAGCCTTTTTTCAGGAATCAAAAAAACAGGTATCCCATTTTTCTTTTTGCGCCAGGCTTAAGAGTCGAATCCATTTTTTTGATTTGCCAGGCGGTACTGTTGTAGAAACTCAGCAGTTAGATGTTTGCCGAAAAAGCAAAGATTTTTATCGCGAATAAGACGAATGGTCGAATGGCACGAATAGTTTTTACAAAAATGTCATTCGCATAATTTGTATATTCGTCTCATTCGTGATTCATACCTTTTTGGTTTCGGCTTGTCCGAGACAAGCATACTATTTTTTACAAAATTTTAAAGAGGAAAAATATGCGTTTTGTTACTTATTTATATGATGGAAAGAGCAGGATTGGTGTTTTAGAAAAAGAAGGCATTATGGATTTGTCTTCTTATTTTCCAGGCTTGGACATGGTAGGTTTTATTCAGGCAAAAGAAGAAATCAACCAAAAAGTAGAGGAAATTCTTGCTTCAGAAAAGAATATACCATTGCCCATTTCTTCTGTCAAACTTCTTGCGCCCATCCTTAACCCAGGGAAAATCATTGGGATTGGCCTTAACTACGCAGACCACTGCCGCGAGCAAAACATCCCTGTTCCTAAATATCCCCTTGTTTTTGCCAAGTTTCCTTCGGCTATTCTCCATCCTCAAGATCCTATTTCCTGGGATGCAGAGCTTACCCAGCAAGTAGATTGCGAAGCAGAGCTTGGCGTTGTCATAGGTAAAAAGGCATATCGCATAAATCCAAACCAAGCTTTGGAATATGTCTTTGGATATACCATTATCAATGATGTTTCAGCAAGAGATTTACAGTCTCGCGATAAGCAGTGGGTTCGTTCTAAAAGTCTGGATACTTTTTGTCCATTAGGCCCTTGGATTGTTAGCAAAGAAGAAATAAAGAATCCCCAAAACCTTGCTATCCGCGCGATTGTAAATGGAGAAACCAGACAAGATTCGTCAACATGCCAGATGATTTTTTCCGTAGCAGATCTCATTGCCTATCTTTCCCGATCTTTTACCCTAAACCCAGGGGACTTGATCTCCACAGGAACTCCCGATGGTGTAGGAGTTTTCCGAAAGCCTCCTGTCTTTTTACAAAAAGGCGACAAGGTGGTTATAGAAATAGAAGGCATTGGAAAATTAGAAAATCCAGTCAATTGATAAAAAAAAAGTATGAATATTAAAGAAATGAATTGGATGCAGCTTGAAGAATATCTCAAGCAGGATGATCGAGCTATTCTTCCTATAGGAAGTGTAGAGCAACATGCTTATTTGAGCCTATGTACAGATGCTATTCTTGCCGAAAAAATAGCACAAGATGCAGCTTTTTCACTTCAAATTCCAGTTTTTCCTATTTTATACTATGGCATGACTCCCCATTTAAAGGCATTTCCAGGAGCTATATCCCTGAAAATCCCTCTTTATATGGAGCTAATACAAAATATTCTCGAAGAGATCATTAGGAACGGATTTCATCGGGTTCTTGTTGTCAATGGTCATGGAGGCAATAACGCTATTTGCGAAGTGACTTCCGAAGTCATGGCAAATCATCCTGATGTAAAAATCAAATTCCACAACTGGTGGGATGGGCCAAAAACATGGGAGCTTATCCAGGCAATTGATCCTGTTGCAACCCATGCGTCCTGGCTGGAAAATTTTCCCTGGACACGCCTTTGCAATGTAATTTTTCCAAAGCATCCCAAAAAAGCATACAACCCTGATGCCATCCAGCTTATCAATGGAAAAGATTTACGCAGTGTACTCGGCGATGGCAGCTTTGGTGGTGTCTATGAGCATAGTGACGAAGACATGCTGGAAATCTGGGAAACGGCTGTGAAAGAAATACAAGAATCTCTGGAAAACTGGTACTGACTTTCTACACTCTAACAGAAACAATCCACAGATTAAATTAACTATAGTTTTGCAGATTTTTGTGTTAAAATTTAACGATATAATTTATTGTTTTATAATTAGTTAAAAAAATCTGCAAAACTATAGAATAAAAATTTCTTTTTAAAATACGCGGAACCTATCCAAAATCTGCTGGAATTCATGCATATAGCAGCCAGCAGTATCCTTATCTTTAGCAATCACCAAAAGGTCGTGGGAAAAAATAGATGTGTTGTACCAGTTAAAGCTGCCTTCCAGAACAATATGATCGTCTATAACACAATATTTAGAGTGAAGAGGAGAATAGGGAACAGGGCGGTCTTCATGGTCGTAGACCAGAAAAAAGGGAACTCCTCCTTTTTTCAGCCTTTGGATAGCAGGAAGCAAAGGTCTTTCCAATTCTTCTTTCATAGTGTATTTTTTACCAGGATCGCCTTCTCTCGCAAGATGCCCATTAAAAATAATCTGGACTTCCCTTTTTTTTCGGTGAGCATATAAAAGTCCGTCTATAACGCTTTCTTCGTATTCCCCTTGCATCTCACCCATTAAAAATAAACATGCCTTGATAGAATGTCTGGCTTCCCGTATATAGGAAAGAATCGCATGATGCGGCAGATAAAGCTTGCCATCAACAGTAGAATGGAGGCCAAATGTATAGAGTATATTAAAAAGGCTTTGCGGATCAATATTATATGGCTGGATCGCACCTCCTCGAACGCTTTGGAAAATATTGTCGAGAATCCGACATACCCCCTCGGAATGGAAGGTCATTCCTGATTCCCAGTTAGCACCCCATCTGTCGAAATTGATATTAAAAGACCCTAAAATGCAATCTTGTGTTCCAAAAAGAATGAATTTATTGTGCATATCGGGTGCAACTTCAATCAAGGGATGCTTAGGAGTGCAGAATACGCCTAAAAGCTCTATGCCTGATTTCTTAAGCTGGAAATAATTTTCGCTATTGGTAAGGGCTGTTTTTCTCCAGTCTACAATGCATTGGACACACACGCCTTGTTTGTGAGCATATACTAAATGGCGTATGAAATCCGTATCGTCTATGCAATCCACACACACTTTGATGCTTTGTGGTTCATCAGGAAACAGTATTTTGTTTTGTATTATATGATCTATTTGCCGATGTATATATTGTTTTGGATGGTACGGATGATGGGTGCATCCTTTTGTAAATTTAGGGACTAAACCAAGAGAGGCAAAATTCTGATTATGCCAGTCTACATCTCTTTGCAATAAAGTAGCGTCTAGCTCTTTTGTTTGGTAAGGGTTTTGTCCTAATTTTGCAAAAGACTTTATTTTCTGATATCCCTCTTTTACCCAGAAAGATTCCTCCATGAAGCTATATTCATATTCTGAAGGAATCGATTGGTTTTGGAAATGGACTATATAGGAAAATTTTACGCATCCCATTTTTCCTGATTTTACAGAAAAAGGATGGAGAAAAAAATCATGGGTAATCCTCTTATGCTGATTCCATTCCACTTCAGAGGGAATGGTGTCCACAAGAAAAGATTCCCACAAAGAAGATTCAGGACGATGTACTTTGATGAGTACTTTAATATCGAGTTCTTTTCCCCAGAGGACGTGAAATCGGATGCAGGCCCACCGAAGATAAAAAAATTCCTGGAAATCGGTCTTTTTGAGAAAGCTCTCTCCTAGCTCGCATTCCAAAGGCATGGTAAAATCTTCTGCGTATTTCATAGTTTTTCTTGCTTCCTTGGCACAAATTCTACGTAATATCCAGTATGATCGGAAACCTTGCCATAGTCATTTCCTGTGAATATTTCTTTTGCCGCAATTCCTTGCAGCTTACCATCTTTATTCATAAAGATATAATCGATTCGATAATCATAGGCTAGATATCGTCCTGAATCTTTTTCGCCTCTGCGGAAAATTCTGGTAAAGACATCTTTCTTTGTGACAGCGAGAAACTGGTCTTCATACTCCTGGCTTTGCAAAACCAATGTATATCCTGGGGAATCTGGTCTTGCATTGAAGTCACCGCAAAGCAGAGTAGCTGCGACATCGGGTGTTTGGTTTTGCTTTGCCCAATTTCTAAGCTTTTCCCATTGGTCTGCAAAGCCGTTTTCCCACCAGCTTAGATGGGCAGAAAAAATGTTGATAAGACCTGCCCAAGGAACAAAAACCTGAGCCATCAGTACCTTCCGAGCATGAATATCATGGATATCCTGTTTTGGGGATACATAGCGGGATTCTTTTTTTATCATGGGAAATTTGCTTAGGATGGCTATTCCTTCTTTATATTGGTCAAAGCCAAGGTGACTCCAATCTGTATAAAGGAAATAGGGCTTTTTCAATCGTTCGTTTACGATTTTAGCTGCATTGTGATTCCAGTCTCCCTCTCCGCTTTTCCATGGTTCGCCTACTTCTTGCAGGCATACGATGTCGATTCCTAATGTTTCAATTGCTTGTGCAATCATGGAGAATTTTTTATCCTGGTCTTTTTCCTGGTAGCAATGCAGATTCAAGGTAAGAACTTTGAGCCTGCCCCTGTGAACCAGATAATTCATGCCAAAATTGCTATCCCAAAAGCTAGAATCTTTGGTAATGCATTCTAGTGCATATTCTACCTGGTATGCCTTTCCTATTCTTAGAGAGGAAGTCCATATTCCATAGCCGTAGCGGTTAGGATTCCTGGCATTGCTCAGGACGCTTTTGTCCCAATAGTCTCGTTTGAATCTGCATGGTATAGACTTGACAGTTTTCCAATTGTCTTTTGTCCAATGGATTAGAACCTTTTTGGGGGGATTTTGAGAAAAGACAGCAACCGAGATAGGATAGACTTTACTTCGATGGGTAATGATTTGGTCTCTTGATAAAGAAATGAGCTGTATGGACGGGTTACAGACAACCCCACAGTCTGCATCTATTTTGTAGTTACCGCCTTTGTTGTTGTCCCAATATTCCTGATTGTCTACTCGATAGCGTATCGCAAATTCAATATTTCCAGGAAGGGATTTGCAGGAAAAAATAGAAAATTCTATATGAGCATACCAGTATTCATAGTGTTCGCTTACAGGATTACAGTACTGCGCAGGCAAAGTCTGCCATACACCGTTTTCTCCTGACCAGGATATATCCACTTGCTTTTGGTATGCAAAATTTTGCACTAAAACGCCAAAATCCAATTCCTGCCTGGCAAACCCTTCTTTTCTCGAAATGATATTTTTTACATACAGAAGTTGAATAGTTTCCATTCTAATTTTTTTTACTCAGGGCGTTGTCAACGTAAGGAAACAAAATTTTATTTTACAACTTGTCTTGCAATAGATTGTATTATAGAAGTTGAACCTTATAAAATAATCTTTACAGAGATAAAAATCTCATATAAAGAAGGTATAAAATATTATAAAACTTCAGGTGTAATAGAGCGTAGTGTAAGCCTTCTGTAAGGAATCAAAAACAGTACCGCCTGTCAAATCACAAAATTTTATTCATGTCTCAATCCTGGCACAAAGAAAAATGGGATACCTGTTTTTTTGATTCCTGAAAGAAGGCTTACACGAAGCGATAGCTTTAGATAAAACCCGCTTGCTGCCTGAACTTTACTCAAGCGTCAAAATTTTATCTTTTCCAGAACCTCTTTTTTGATTTGCTGTGCCTGGCTCAGAATTTCCTGAGTTTGTTTCTGTATCTCTCCCTTGAGGGGGAGATCTTTGAGCATAGAAAGGTTGGTCTGGACATTGAACATAGCTCCTTCGATGGAACTAAAGGCCATGAGGCAAGAAACTCCTATGTCAGAAATGGCACTAGGTATACATTTATCAATGAGGCGAGCTAGAAAAACAAGGATTTCCAGAGATTTTTTCATGGTATCCATAGGGACAAGAATGCTTTTCATGGTAGCATTTTCCAAAGCAACACGTCGGGCTTCTTTTTCTTCCTCGTTTTCCTGGGGAAGCTTTTTTGCCTGAAGGTAGCTTTGGTAAGCTTCGCTGTCTTCCTTTACCAGATGAAGAAGATGTTCCTGAAGCTCTTTCATGCAAGAGCCTTGGACTTGCAATCCTTCCAGGCCAGAAGAATACTTCTTGCTTTTTTCTGTAAGGCCATATACCATACGGCAGAGGGCAGCAGCCAGAGAGCCAGCCAATGCACAAACGCTTCCGCCTCCAGGAGTTGGTTGAGCGGATGCGGTTGCTTCAATAAAGGCTTGCGGGCTAAGCATGGGATCTTGCTGGCTTTGAGATATTTGATTCTCGATAACCTGGTTGCTGTGGAAATTTTTCAATTTTAAAGATTCACAGACAGACGATTGCATAGCATCGTAAGGAATCAGACCAACGATTTCACTTTCTACGACCTCTACGCCTTCTTCTTTTGCTTTGGCAGAGATGGCATCGAAAACAGTCTTCATGGAGGTTTTTCTATAGTCTGTAAGATTCATGGAAACCTGCACCATCTGTCGATCCTTTAGCTCAAATCCCAAAGCTTTCACGCAAGGAAAACCGCCATCTTTCTCTCGGATGGATCGTGCAATCTTGCTGGCGATCTTGACATTGGTGCTTTGCAAATTTACATTGTAAGCAACGAGAAAAAATCTTGCACCAATGGCAATCGCTCCCGCAGTAGGATGGATTGCCTCAGGGCCATAATCAGGCTTTTTGTCAGGGTCTGTTCCGATCCATTCTCTTAGCTTTTCAAACTCCCCTTTTCTAATATCAGCCAAATTTTTGCGATCTGGCCTTGTGGCTGCGCTTTCATATAAAAAAACGGGAATTTTCAGCTCTTCGCCCACTCTTTTACCCAGACTATGCGACAATGCAACACATTCTTCCATGCTTACATTTTGGACAGGAATGAAAGGGCATACATCGCATGCTCCCATTCTGGGATGCTCGCCTTTATGGTTATTGAGATCAATGATTTGGGTTGAGGCTGCAATGGAACGAAAGGCTGCCTCAACTACGGCTTCTGGTGATCCGACAAAGGTAACCACGCTTCGGTTGTGGTCTTTGTCCATTTCTTTGTCTAAGAGATGCGCTCCAGGAACAGACTGAATTGCATCCAAAATTTTTTGTATTGCCTCTGGCCGCCTTCCTTCACTAAAATTGGGAACGCATTCTACGAGTCTTACCATTCATGTTCTCCTATTTTTTACGTCCTGTAAGCTTTAGTTTTATTTCCATACTATCAGGTGTAATGTCTGTATTGTAAAAAAGGCTTTGGCCGCCTTGTAGCTTCCCCAGGATAAGCCTGGCAATTTCCATTAAAACATCCTGCACTTGCTGTATTTCATCGTTGTCTAAATGGACTCTTTTGAAGAAAAAGGTAAGAAGTTCCTTAACTTCATTTAGATCTTCTATTTTCATTCCTTCTGGTGTTTTTTCATAGGGGACAGCCAGAGGAGCATGTATTTTAGAAGTTTCAGCAGGAATAGCTGTTGTATTGCTGGTTCTGGAGACTGTTTTTACTGAACCACTTTCAGGATAAGCATCTTTCATGGCTGCCATTTCCATAGAGCTGCGGTCTTGAGCCATCTGGTATCTTCCTGTTTTTCCTCCTCCTTTGCGCTTCATTTCCAATGTTTCCATATATTTCAAAGCTTCTTGCTCATTGGAAAAGACTTTAAAGAAAGAGTTCAGGTGGAGCATGTCAAAGACTACTTTTACTTTTGCCTGAAGCTGTGTAAGAACAATGCCGCCTTGCTGCTCGCCTAATGTATCAGCAATCGTAACCAAAGTTCCGAGTCCAGCACTATTCACATATTTGATTCCAGCCATATCTAGTATATAATATTTGCAACTTTCATGCTGGAGTTGTTCGAATTTTTGCTGAAACTCTATCACTGTCTGGCTATCGATTGCCCCTTCCATTTTAACCAATGCTATGGTTGGTGTTGGTTTCCGAATTTCGAAATTAAGCTCTGCCATAGAATTCTCCTGGGCTATAAAATGATAAGCGATGAGAATTAAATAACTTCCCAATTATGATTTAACCGCAGAGGCACAATCTCCTCTTTTCTGCGTCTCTACGGTAAATTTTTTTCGAAATGGGGGAACTTATTGAATTCTGATTCCTAATCCATTTTTTATTTCATAAAATTTAAAATAAGCTGTCCATGAATACCATAAATCCATTTTTTTTCTTTGTCTGAGAAGGTCAGCATGCCAATGACATAGCCTTTTTTATCTACAATAGGGCCGCCAGAAGCTCCCTGGTTTTGGTTTACATCTATCTCTAAAAAAGAGGGAGAAATGCATTCGCTTGCCAGCTTTCCTTCTGCACTAATAGGGACTACCTGTCCAGCCTTATCCAAAAGGCGACTACCCCCCAAAGGATATCCAAGAACAACCACTGGCTCTACGACTTCGATTTTTGTCCTATCTGTTGTTGTCCAGGGATAGTAGCTGTATTTCCAGGATTCATCCTTGGGTTTTAGCTTTAAAATGGCTATATCTTGGTTGCTTTTCTTGTTATGGCAACGAAGACCCTTTTCCAGGCTTTCGTATTCATCTTCTCCTATTTTTATAATCTCCACATCACCCAATTTATCATCCACAAAAGCGTTCGTAAAGCTATTTTTCAGGATATACTTTTGCGTTGCGGGTTCAATTGCTTTTGTCATATAGGGCCAAACGAATACAGATGTTCCTTCTGGCGAAGCGGCAACGATCTCTTCGCCTTTTTCATTGTAAATTTTGCCTTCTTTTTCTAAATGATTTTCAAACTTCCAAGGCTGAATCACATGCTTGCATGTTACAATATAGTATACATCTTTGTCATGAACATCCTTTTGTACCAATAAAAATCCTGTACCAGAGGAAAGGCTTTTGCCTGTTTTATCCGCAACGGAAATATAAAATACATTTTTCTGGTATTCTTTGATCTTGTTTTGAGAAGACATAAAAGACTCTAGCTGTCCCCAATATTTTTGGATGCTTAAGCCTAAAGAAATAGCCACCAGAGCAAAGAAAAGGCATAGGAAAACAATATAGAATAGCCTTCCCCATGCAAAAGAAGTAGCAGCAGGGGGTAATGCTCTATGGTTGTTGCGGATAGAAAGATAATCGCCAATCCCTAAAACCTGGTTGACACCATAGTTCCTTTGCGCTCTTGGGCCAGACTCTATATCGATTCCATCCAGAGTTACAGGAATGGCAGATTCTGTCAGTTTTTTGACTAAGAAGAATTCTCCTTCTATGGGAACGACAATCTCTGCCAATAGATAAGGGCTTTTTGGATCATCGATTTTAAATATACAGTTTTCTGCCTGTCCAATACCATAAACATCCCCTCTTTTGGGGAAAGGAACAACCTCGGAAAAGAGCAGTTGCCTGGCGACCCTGGGAACGATAAAATTCTGGTGGTTGTGTACCAGAGAATAGAAGTTGCCTATTTGCAGTGTCTGGTACATGCTGATGGCGCGACTTTCCTTTTCTTTTAAATCTAAGCCATCTACAGAAACCTTGATGTCATTGTGGCCTACTTTAGTGACAAGCAGATGGTCAGCCCTTTCGGGAACTTGGATCTCTAAGATTGTCCCTGAGATGGAAGGGTCTTCCAGCCTGATGCTGCATTGTGATGAATTGCCTAATGTGTATACTTTTCCTCTCTCCAAAGCTTCTATCAAATCAGAAAGATTCTGGCTTTTTTTATTGTCTTTCTCCAGATCATCCAGACTAAATCTTACTTTAGGTGCGTTGTTGGCAACTCCCAGGCGAATAATATCACCAGATTTGAGTCGATGGACATCTTTTACCTTCTGGTTGTTGATAAAAATGGGATTTTCTCTTACAAGACCCTTTATCATAAAGGTCTGCTCCTGGGAAGAATACACAATCGCTGCCTGCTCTTCTGCTACGTATTTGTCTTTAAATTCCACCTGGTAATCGCAGTCCCTGGATCGGCCTACAATAAATTGAGGTTTATTGCTTAGAATCTCGCAATGATGGGGCAGAGCAAAGGCTGCATCTAGGCTCATCAGAATGAATTCTGCAATCACATACCCTGATGAGGCCGCTTCCCATTTTTCTTTATAGGAAATTTCTTTAGTTTCTTTTGCGGGCAAAGGTAATGCCTTTTTCTCTTCTTGTACCGCAGGCTTGCCAAAAAAAGATTCAGGGGATTCCAGTCTATAGAAGAATACAACATCTCCTAACTGGAGTTTACAAGGATTGGAAAGCGGAGAGTTGGTGTAGGAAATCAGTCTTTTGTCATTTACCAATGTCCCTTGTGCAGACCCTTCATCTTGAATATAGAACTTTCCCTCTTTCCAGGTAATCGAAGCATGGCACGCAGAAATGCTTTCTTCATCCAGCAAAATGCTATCCACTCCACATTTTTCTTTGTCTTTTCCTATGCGCAAAACAGGCTTTGATTTTAAAAAGCTAAAATAGTAGCCTACCTTTACGCTACTTTCTGTTATACGAATCAGGCTCACATTGCCTAAAATAATGTCTGTAGCATAGCGGTTTTCTTGTGGCCCATCTTCTAGTTTTACAAGACCAGAAGCTTGCGTTTTTTCTTTCAACAAGCTTAACTCATCCTCGGTTTCTAAAAATTCCTCTTCCTCATCCTTTTTTTTGACTTCCTTGGATACTTCCTCGTCCATTTTTTCCTCCCTAAAAGATAACCCAGAGCCTTACCCTGGGTTGTTTATAGAAGCCCTATTTCACCAAAACGCGAACATAGCGTTTTTTGCCTGCTCGCAAAATCATTTCGCCATTGCTGACATATTTTTCTGTGACTTGCAAATCAATAGAATCGATTTTATCCTGGTTGATATAAGCTCCCCCTTTTTGTACCAATCTTCTTGCTTCGCTATTGGAGGTCTCTAGCCCAGAACGCTTGATTAGCTCGATTACCCATATACCTTTTTGTATTTCTTCTAGGGGAATTTCTACTGTGGGAATGCTGTCTCCTGTTTTTTGTTCTCCAAAAAGGCTTTTGGCATCTTGCTGTGCTTGCAACGCAGCTTTTTCGCCATGAGTTATTTTTGTGGCTTCAAAGGCGAGAACTTCTTTTGCCTCATTGATCTGTGCATCTTTCAACTGGCTCAGTTTGCGGATTTCTTCCATATCTAGGAAAGTGAACAAAGACAGGCATTTTATTACGTCTCTGTCATCCACATTTCTCCAGTATTGATAGTATTCATAAGGAGAGAAAAGTTCAGCATCCAGCCATACAGCTCCTTTTTCCGTCTTTCCCATTTTAGAACCAGAAGCTGTTGTCAAAAGAGGGCAGGTAATTCCATAGCATTCTTTTCCTTCAACACGTCGGATCAATTCAATGCCAGAGCAAATATTGCCCCATTGGTCATCTCCGCCCATCTGCAAAAGGCATCCATAAGTTTTATGGAGATGCAGAAAATCATAGGATTGGAGTATCATGTAGTTGAATTCCAGGAAAGAAAGACCTGTTTCCAGCCTATTTTTAATACAATCTGCTGTGAGCATACGATTTACAGAAAAATGGCGGCCATAGTCTCTCAAAAAATCGATATAATTGAAGCCTAGAAGCCAGTCTGCATTGTTGACCATAAGAGCTTTGCCTTCGCTAAAGTCTATATAGCGCTTGAACTGCTCTTTTTGTTTGGACATATTTTCCTGAACTTTTTCCAGGGTAAGCATCTTTCGCATTTCTGTTTTGCCGCTAGGGTCACCGATCAACCCTGTTCCCCCACCAACAACAACGATAGGTCTATGCCCTGCTCTTTGCAAGTGCGAGAGAATCATAATCTGGAGTAAGTTGCCAACATGAAAAGAAGATGCTGTGGGATCAAAACCAATGTATGCTGTAATGCTTTTGGAATTGAGAATATCCCGTATTTCAGGATTTGTGACCTGCTTGGGAGTGCCATCTTCGTTCTTAGCGATAAAACCTCTTTCCAAAAGAATATCAAAAATTTGCATAAAATTCTCCGAGGATCATATTTTTTTTGAGCAAACGCTATCACATTAAAAAGCCTTTTGATAGCTTTTCTCCTAATTTTATCTTAAAAGGGAAAAATTGTCAACGAAACTTTACGCACTTACGAGTGAATCTCGTGTAAAAGTGTAAAGATTTTTCACGGACGGAAAAGAAAAATATTGAAATCACGAATGATGCGAATGATAGGTAAGTGTTTGTATTAATCTTTAATCTTGCTGTATAGGAAATTATAGTTTTGTCTTAATCTTAATCTTAATCGTTATCTTAATCTTAATCTTAATCGTAATCTTAATCGTAATCTTAATCTTAATCTTTATCAATGATCATAGAGGATAGGGATAAAAAGAATGATTAAGATGAAGATAACGATTACGATTAAGATTACGATAAGGATATTACGATTAAGATTACGATAAGGATTAAGATTACAGTTTACGCACGGGAAAGATTGCCTCCGAAGGAGGCTAAACTTCTCAAGACATAAGATTTCACCGCAGAGACACAGAGAACGCAGAGAAGAAAAAAAGAACTATATAATTCGAGTGCGTTGCATATAGATCCTTGATTTTTCGAGGAAATTTAAAAAAATAACGGATAAAAATCTGGAAAAAACAATTTATCCACAGATTGCTCAGATTACACAGATTTTTTATGCTATGCCATTTGAAGACTAAAAATTTATAAAATTCAGAAGCAATCCTATTTTAGAATTGTTTTTTTTAATCTGCGTAATCTGTGCAATCTGCGGATTTTTTATTTTTGGTCTTCTATATTATCGTGCAACGCCCTCAGTTTCATACAGGTGTTATGGATAATTTTTATTGTTTGGATTGTATTTCTTCTATTAAAGATTCGAAGTCTTCGTCTTTTAAGATATAGTTGCGATTGCAATACTGGCAAACGAGTTCATTTTGCTGTAGTTTCTGCATATCGATAATATCGAATAAAGGCAAAGTTATGAGCTTTTGCTTGAATTTTTCTAAAGAGCATCTGCAAAAGAAGTCTGTGGGCGTGTTGTTTGTAATGCTAAAATCGTATGGCAAAATTTTTTTCAAGACTTCTTCTAATGGCATCTCCTGGATAAGACCAGGAATCTTCAACTCAGGGCAGATGGTTTCATAAAGGGATTGTATTTCTTCCATAGAAGTTCCTGGCAATGCCTGGAGTAAAATTCCCCAGGATTCCTTAACCGTTCCATCTTGGGCTATGTCTGTGTGTATATTCATGATAGACGGTATTTGCTCGGAAAAAGCCAGATATTGGTTGAATTCAGAAGTGATATCGCCCTGGGTATTTTCTACAGAGCCATAAACAGGTTTAAAGTTTTCGTATAAAATCTTTTCTACCTGGAACACCCCTTTTCCTAAGGAATCAGGTGTATTCTCCAGAAGATTTTGATCGGCACTTTCCTTCCATTTTATAAAACCACGAACTTCTCCTACCTGGGAAGCTTCTGCATAAAGAAGCTTAATATGCTTTTCTGGATGGATGGTGATGATGATTCTTTCATCTCCCTTCAATAGGGATGCCAAGAGGCACGCCCCAGTCATTGTCTTGCCCAGAAAAAAAGCACCCATATTAGAAAGTGTATGCCTTGTTTTTGCTTCTGCTACCATAGCCTTGTTTTTGATTATAACAAAGCGATATTGATTGTCCTGGCTCAAGGTAGCTACCAGGCGATCTCGTTTTTGGTGATGGTTCTTGGATTCTATCATTTTTTTCCTTGATTGATGTCATGAGTGTTAACTTTTTGACGCAACTCTTTACTTGGACAATGTTAAGCAATGAGAATTAAATAATAGGAGTTACGCAAAGAGATTTTTATTTGGGGGAAAATTTTTGTAAAAATTTTCCCCCAAACCCCCTTTAAAAACTTTTATATT
>JABWCH010000072.1 GCA_013359215.1 Candidatus Brocadiia bacterium
CAGGTCAGAGCTTACTCCTGGCTCATCTCTAAAAGCAAAAAAACTAAAAAAAACATCCATTGCTTTGCTGCTTTTATTCTTTTGTCTTTCCCCTGCTATCTTTATTGCGCCAAACAGATCCAGACTCATTGCCTACCATCCTCTTAGATTTTTTAGCACATATAGTATAGGGTTTTCTCCTTTTGGCTTTCTTGCCTCCAAAAATATTAAAATTTCACAAGAAAGTGTGTTTCAGTATCATGCTGCTCCAGGGGTTTACTATTTAAGAGGCAAAGTGCTAGATACATACAAGCAAGGAGAATGGAAGCTGTCCTGTTTCCATCAGACAAAGCTTCAGGAAACCCCAAAAGAAATATTCATGCACTATAAACTTTATCCTGATATAGAAATGAATTCGCCTGGCATCCACAAACTATCCTTTGTCCAAGCTCCCCAGGAATACCTTTTCGCTCCCCTATCCTGTTCTCGCGTTGTTTTTGCTCAAAAATTCAGCCTATACAAAGACCAGGAGCAAATTGTATGGGCAGAGAAACCTTTTCCTGAAACATTCTGGATTCATATACAAAAAATGCCTTTAGAGAGTCTTGATTCCATGGATTCTAAACGCTATTTACAAATTCCAGAAGAAAGCAAAGCGTATTTTTATCAAAAGGCAAAAAAAATTGCAGGGGAAGTCTCAGATCCTGCTCGGCAGGCAAGAAAAATCGCAAACTATCTGAAAGACAACTACCCTTATAGCCTGGAAGTGAAAACAGAAGGAGAAGATCCTTTGGTGTCTTTTCTGGAAAAGAAACACGCAGCGCACTGCGAAATATTTGCCAGTGCTTTTATCATGATGGCAAGAGCTTTGGATATTCCAGCACGCTATGTAAAAGGATACTGCGCTCATGAATGGAATGATATAGGGAAATATATTGATGTAAGGCTTTGCGATGCTCATGCTTGGGCGGAAGTATATATCCCAGAAAAAGGGTGGGTCACGATAGAAGCCACTCCTGTAGCTGTATGGCAAGAAGAGATCAAAAGGAGAAATAGCGTTCTATTGCTCTTATGGGAAAAAATTTTAGATTTTTGCAAAGACGCAAAAGAAGAAATCGGCAAAATTTTCCACCAGAAAATGCTCTTTATTCTCCTAATTTTAATAGCATTATCAATATCTCTGGCAGGTCTTTACATTCTGAGAAGGCTTTTTCTCTATAAACCAACTCCTGGCATCCAGCCCAAAAATCCTAAAATAAAAAAGCTTTATGAAAAATTTCTTTCCCAGGAATGCCTTTCTAATATAAGGGGAAAATACCAGCAGGAAACCATAAGAAATTATTTTCAATATATTTATAATTTTCTTCCAGACAATAGAAAATCTTTTGCCAGAGAGCTTCTGTTTTCTTTGGAAAAGGATATCTATTCTGAAAAAGCAATACCAGACATTGAGCTAGAAAGGCTGGAAGAACTCTTTTCCATAGAATGCAAAACCTTATGAATCGGTTTATTTTTTTGAATTGCCTGGCTGTTTTGGGCTGCTTTTGGATTTATATGCTAGACATGGGGAGAATATATTATTTTTTCTGTGCTGTATTGTACTTAACTATAATAAGCATTGGAGTATGCAATCTTCGATCCAACATCTTTATGGACTGTAAGCCTCAGCATAGATTGAGCCAAAAAATCGCTTTAACTATAGACGATGGCCCTGATGTAAATTTTACGATTCCCTTGCTGTGTCTTCTGAAAAAACATGGAATCCACGCCACTTTTTTTTTGGTTGGTAAAGAATCAGAAAAGTATCCTGATTTGGTAAAAAAAATTGCCCAAGATGGACATTCTATTGCTTTTCATGGTTATAGCCATTCTCCATGGTCTAACTTCTATTTGGCTTGTGATTGGGAAAAGGAATTCCAGAAAGCAGAAAGCATTTTAGGTATATACCTTAAAAAGAAATGGTTTCGTCCGCCTTTTGCCTTGATTTCCCCTCATCTTGCTTATGTATTAGAGAAGCTGCAATATACTCTTGTTTCTTTCCATATCCGCGCACTAGATTTTGGAAACCGCAGAATCCATAGGCTCTCAGAACGCCTATTGAAAAAGCTTTCTCCAGGAGGGGTCGTCATGATCCACGGGTCTGTACAAGCGAATGCATACCAAAAAGAAAAAATTCTGGCTGAATTCGATACTTTTTTTCAAAAGATTAAGACTTCTGGCTACGAAATATTGACTTTAGAAAACTATTTAGAATTGGATTCAAAATCGCTTGACAAAAGTAGAAATGTTTTATAATTTAGCGATGAGAATTAAATAATAGGAGTTACGCAAAGAGATTTTTATTTGGGGGAAAATTTTTGTAAAAATTTTCCCCCAAACCCCCTTTAAAAACTTTTAAAATAGATCCTTAGAGGCACAGAGATCGCAGAGAAGAGAAGATTAAAATTATACTACGAAGAATAGGAAGAACACGCAAAAGCAGAGACAATATTTTTCGTTATTTTTCTCTCTTCTCTGCTTCCTCTGCGCCTCTGCGGTGAATTCTTATGGGGAAGTTATTTAATTCTTATCGCTAAGCAGCTTGTGCAGGCTAAGCAGTGCTATGTTAATAGCATCTGCTTGAGTCTGCGGAAGTAAATGGGGAACTTATTTCATTCTCGTTTCTTACTATTCTACATGAGGATCATCTTGGATCACAAGATCTCCGCCGTCAAAGGGGCATACCGTATCGTCTTGTTTGGCTAACCTGCCACATTCAACGCATGTCTTAACACGGCTTGGTGGAGCTATTTTTTTTACAGGTACGGATTCTACTGCTGAGACTTCTGTTTCTACAGGTTTTCTGACATTCGCAGAGAGCCATTCCTTCACTCGCCTGGATGCGCCACCTTTGTCTATGAATGTTTGATAGTAGTAGATTGCATTTTCCGTGTTGTTGATCTTGACAAACATATCACCCATGCAAAGCAAAGCGTCAAGATGATCTGGTTTTTTGGCAAGGATTTTGTTGTATTGGTCTAAAGATTTTTTGTTTGGCCCAATTCCAATTTCATGGAGTCTCGCGTTATAAAATCGAACTTCCAGGTTATCTGGCTGCCATTTTAATGCCTGTTCTAAAAAGCGGCGGGAGTCTTCTGTGAGGGTTCTTTCCAGAAGGCATATTCCCTTGCCTAACACAGCATGGAATCGATCATCCTCATTGATTTCCTGAAGATCCAAAACCTGGCTAAAATTGTGTTGGCCTTTTCTGTAGATTTTTTCCGCTTCATCGCCATCTTCTTTCATTTTAGCCATCTTAAGATAGGTTTTTCCTGCACCTAGAAATGCTGCTGGCTTTTCAGGGGCTTTGGCAATGGCTTTTTCAAAGGTATCTATGGCTTGAGAATAATTTTTGGATTCCTGGTGAAAATTGCCTAACTGGATGCGGGCATCGTAGAATTCAGGGCTGTGTTTGATCGCTTCAGACATCAAGCTGATAGCATCTTCTTTTTGCCCATTCTCCCATGCTTCCAAAGCTTCTTGCTGTTTTTTGCGGGAAAAAGAAGAAACAGACTGGCAAGAAATCAGAAAACTCAAACACAAAAGTAAGACTAAAGTGATTTTCATGAAATTCCTCTTTTGAAAAAAACTAATCTGTGTCTATAGAAACAAGAAATTTAAATGTTTCTCCTTGCTGACCAGGCTCTGCCTTTCTATCTGCAAGCACTTGTAAAGTAGCACTTTTCATAGAAAAAGCTTTCCTTTGTTTTGGGGCTTTAAAAAATAAAAACCCAAATAGATTGTCTCCATGCCTGATATGGCTATCTCTGAAAGCTTTCTGGCTATAGTCCTGGTCTAGCGCATCATTTCCGCCAGCTTCATCGATGACTTCTTTAACATCAGCAGCAGTTGCTTCTGTTCCATCTTCCAGAATCAATGTAATGTTTGCCTTTCTTACTGTGAATTCGGATTGGCTTTGGTTGCCAATGCAGATATAGATAGGTATGTATCCCAAGTCCAGAAGATCCCGATAGAAATAGCGGCGTGCGCGGCGGTATTCAGAATAGTCTTCCGCAGCAACGATCAGTCCTTCTTTGACTTGCTTTTTGATGCGGTTATGGGCTGCTCTGCTTGTGTCTTTTGGCAAAGCAATATAAGAAGAGCATGCTGAAAATAGGATTATAAAGCATAATAAAAAAATAAATTTCATTTTTTATACCCTTTGAATGGAAAAAAAGGCGATGCCAAAAGCATCGCCTTTTTTTTATTTTTTGAAAAGAAAATTTTACCAAGGTGGGAAACAGGGAATTTAATCCAAACTTTCATCCATGGGCTTGGTAAATATAAGCCTTTTCAGGCTTATATTTTGAGGCTTAGTTAATCTTTAGTATTTTTTCATACAATGGGAAATAAGAAGGATGTTCGCCAGCAAGGAGCATTTCGATTTGGAAATCGTCTGCGCTGACTTCGCTCTTGCCGCCTTCTACTTTGACATCGATGATTTTAAGATCGTCTGGGCCTTCGGTGCGGAAAGTGACCTTAATCGTAGAGATGACTCTGGATTTCAGGTTTACATTCGCCCAAAGCTGGCTTAAGCCTCCCATGGTCTTTTGATAACCAAGGTTGAGACGACGGACTCCCTTTTCAAAATTCACTACGAATTCTCTTGGATGCTCGCTGTCCCATTCTTTGTTATCAGGGGAAAGGATGGCTTCTACCAGAGTGCCTTCTACGATTTTACCCATTCTCCATGTGAACTTCTGGCTGCCTTCTGAATCCAGACCTCCGCGCATATTGAAAGAACGCCCAAGACCTTTTTGGTGGAATTGGATGATCTCGCAAACTCTTTCAATACTGCATTCGCCTGTAGAAGGGCTTACAATTCTTGCCTGGGGAACACGATGGCTTAAAAGGGCATTTCGGAAAGCATCTTTGAAATAGCCTATTTCAAAAGACTTACCACCTAAAATAATGATGGTATTTTCTGGGCTTTCTCCAAAGCCTTTCAATGTGAGTTCCAGGAGTTTTTCCATGGCTTTTTGGAACTGTTCGCCATAGATCTCTTCAAAGTGTTTTTTGCCTTCATTGGAATTCATCCTGCCCCAGTCTTCGAAGACTTTGCGTGTCAGTGTGCTGACTCTGTTTGCAGGAGTTCCGCCATAGCGTTTTTCTTCTTCTTCTTCCAGGAAAGCGCAGCTAATATGATCGCCGCCAAAACCTGTACGTCCCAGGTAAGTATGGGCTAAAGCAACTGTTTCGCCGACTTTTTTTGCAGAAACAAGGTTGGCGAAAGAATTGGCTTTTACTCTCACTACGCGGGAATGGGTTGCGCCCATAGTAACTACAAGGAAATTGATGGGGTCAGATGTTCTGGGAAGAATACCATGACGCACCATCATTTTTTTCATATCCAGTTCCTGGATTGCCAGCTTTGGCTCTACGTGGTCTGTCAGCCAGTGGAGTGCAGTAACAGCCGATTCTGGCAAAAGTGTAAATTTTTCTGAAAGATCTGTGTCTTCTTCCTCTGAAATTGTAGGAGGAAAGAATTCCTGGGCAGCTTCTACAAGCCACTGTCGGTACTTTTTGACATCAGGAGCAGCAAAATAATCAGGATATTCTACAACAATCTGTCCTATATGAAAGCGGGGAATCTGTGTATGCAACGATTTTGCAGTATCGTGGATATGTTTCAGATGCCCCTTGATATAGGATTTAAACAAATCCTGGTTTGTGGGAGATTGGTGTATGACCTTTTCTCCGTCATGAGTGCTAACAAAAGCAGGTGGCTTTGTGCTAGAAATCAAAAACCGTATTGGCTGTAAAAATAGTGTACAAGCTGGCTCGCTACGGTCGCTCATGAAATTGCTAAAAGCTTCCTCTCCCAGAGAAATAGAATGCATATCATCGCTCAGAATTTTTTCTAAACGGAATACGGAAAAATCGTTTTTTCCGTTTCCATTGTCAGGACTCCACCTGACTACCTCTGAGCCAAGCTGGCAAAGGAAAGTTCTTTTGGTATACGTTGTACCAAAGGCAAGACCAATGGTAAGTCCTGGCATCTGTGCTGTTCTTTTTGGCAATTTAATTCCAGGGACAGACAACGAATTTGAGCCCAAAGCAAGCGTGCCTTTTGCTTTTGGATTTTTAAAGACTTTCTCCCATACGCTCATGAATGGGCCTCCTTGTTAGACTGTTGACTACTCTCTAAAGGAGGAAGCTTATCAAAAACCTGACGCATTCTATTGTAGCATTCTGTAACTTTGATTGCCTCTTCCTGAGAAATATCATCGCGAATATGAAAAGAAGACGTGATTTTAACTTTTTGCTCCCATAAGTACTTGCGTAAACGATCTTGGTTCCAAAGAGCAGCTATCAATTGGCATTCGATTACGTTTTGTACTGCTTCCTGGAAAGACTTTCTTTCTTTGCTGGTGTAAATCCCTTTGAGTTCGCTTTCCAAGACTTTAATAGGCTCCATGAGGTATTCAATCACTGCTTCTACAGGTATATTACCTTTGGTAATAGGGCGATTTTTTTCTTCCATGAAGGATACGATTTGCTCCAGCACTCTTTCTCGGACATGCTTGAAAGTTTGTAACTGGTAAGCTTCCCATTCTTCATCCTGCCCTTTTTCTAAGGCTTGCATGACTTCTCTGGTCTGATCAAGGGTCATATATTTCTTTTCCATGAGGATTTGTCCTATACGAACCTTGCGGCCTGTTTCCTGCTCTGTTTGTTGCTGAATTTGCAAAGCCTCTTCTACTTGTTTAGCAGTGCAGAATCTTTTCTGGATGCAGAATTCGCCAAATCTTTGAGGCAATCGGAATTCCTCATTGCGCCAACGCAAATCTTTCAAGTCTTCCAGAAGTTTTTCCAGATAAACATCGATTTCTTTTTCGCTTGGCTTTGCGTCTGTTACACGTTTGGTTTCCAGAATCGCGATAACATCTTTAGCATAAGGCAAAATTTGTTCGCCAAGACGGTTAAAGCGGATTTTGCTTCCCTGGGTTCTCATGACTCTTTCAACGCTTCTCCAGGCAAACTTGATACCGCCATCCTGGTTGCTTATTGCAGCGTCCAGGTTGCTCTTGACATCGAACAAAAAGCGATTCAAAGTAGGGCTTCTTTTGCTGTTTTCCAGGAAAGATCTAGCACCTGGTTCAGAAAAATCAAACTTGGGAGCGCGGCAAATGAAAACATTATGGAAATTTTCGCCTAAACCACGGATTTTGTCCATAACATTGGTTTGTACCCAAAGTTTCCATGTCATATCTTCATCTGGTATCACGTCACCATTGGCATCAATTTTGACATCTTTTTTCTTGATAGCCTGGTCTGTGGCTTTATCGATTTTATTCAGGAAGATAAAGAGCCTGTTTTCGAGCTTTCCATACTTGCGGCATTCATCAAACAAAGATTGGAATTCTGTATCTACTTGCTGCTCTTCGAGAACGAGAATGAAAATAATGATGTCCACAGAAGGCACAAGTCTTTCAAAACCCCATCGGTTTTTGAAAGCCTGGATCTGGGAGTGCATTCTTTCTTCTGCGCTGACTTTTTCTGCTTCGAAACCGCCAACGCGAACGCCTGCTGTATCATAGACATCGATGTCTTTTAGAATGTCTTCTTCTACAAAGAGATCTGTGATAGCACCCATGGTGCGCATCATGAAATAGCTTTTAGCCAGTTGCTTGGCTTCGGATTCGCCTTTGCGTTCTTTGGTTCGGAATACTTCGCCTAGCTTAAGAGCATTGACTGCTTTATCCAGGAAGTAAATCAAAAGGCTACGAGGCACGGGATTCAAAGTCCCGAATTTTTTGCCATCAGGATCAAAGTGGTCTGTGATGTCTGCTAGAGTGCTAAAATAGCCAGCATCATCTTGCGTTCCACTCACTCTGGCCCATTGGTTGGCTTCGGTAACCCATTCTTTTACAGCAGTGTAGAGCTTTCTATCATAATTTTCATCTTTCTTGACATCCATACCGCGAGCGACTCTTGTCACTCGATCCCAAACTTCAGCAAGCTGGGAGTCCTGGCGGATCACATCGCGAATGCGAGGCAAATCAGACAGGAGTTTATAGAAATCTCTTGGCATCAAGAAAGTAACCTTACCATGGTCTTCTGGTCTAAATTCATGAGGATAACGGAGTCTTACAAGCATGGGAGTGGTATCGGTTGCTGTAGAGCCAGCAAACTCCCCTAGCTTGGGTAAAAAGCTTGTAAGAAGCTCTGTTTTACCTGCCGAGCTTGTACCTAGCAAGATGGCGCAAGGCGGTCTTTTGGACCGCTGCACCATAGTAAGGCCATCATTCCCGATGCAGGTCATTTCATTTTCTACTTCTTTCAGTAGTTTATTACTTTTTGGATCGATTTTTTCTTTGAAAGTCTGAAGCGGGAGACACTCCTGGACAATATTTGCCATAATTTCCGTGAGATCTCCCAATGCCCGACAATGTTCTTCGTATGATGGCATTAGCTACTCCTATTCCTTGCTAAAAACCGGTTCACTGTTGGGGAAATATTGTTTTTCCATGATATATTTTGGGAATCCCCTTTGTGCGAACTGTTGGCTGGTTTTGGACGGTACAATGCGCCAGATAACGGCTGTTCTTTGTCCTGGAGGAGCTTTCAGCTCTGGATGGCCTGTTCCCTGGAATTTTTCTGGCTTCTCAAAAAGAGCAGGGACATTCAGTCTTAGTTCATGGTTGTTAGGATAAGAATAGCGGAACATCTGGTCTTTGTTCTGTTCTTTGCTGTAGAAGTTTGTCAAATCCTGATTCCATTTGAATTTGATGCTTCTATCGATTTGATCAGAAACCTCAAACAGCTTTTCCAGGAAATCGATCATACGATTGGAAGACATGCTCTGCTGGTTGTAATCCTTGCATATATCTTCAAAGTTGTTGTAAGGGAAGAAATGAGACATAGGCAACTGCGCCTGTGTGTTGATATACAAGAATTCCATATCATATTTGGCAGCAAAGGTTTCAAGATTCCTTTCGTTTTCAGCAGGAGGCGGATCTTGTTTCCAGTTCAAAATATGCGGCGTTATGCTCACAAGAGTATCCAGAGATTTTTTGATTTTATAGCTAAAAGGAACAAGGATGGGGCCATTATCAAAGTTAAAAGTCCATCTCCATTTTGTTTTGCCTTTTGTCGTTGTAATAGTAAAATCTTTCTCTCTTGCAAGCTGTCTGAGCCTGTCAGGAGTGATGTGGTAGCCTTTTACCTGGAAAAGAATCACAGAAGCAGGATGTGCTTCAAAATCAATGATGGGAGGCCCGCCTACGCCAGGTCTTGTCAGCTCTTTTTCTGTTCCCATTTCATCATAGTAGAACTTGACTTGCAGGCGGTTTTCTTCCTTGGATGCTTTGAGTTCACTGGAAGGATGTTTGTCAAACCAATCCTGGAACAGAGTTACGCCTTTAACCATAACAAGCTTTGTGTATCCAGTAGCATCGCTGAGAATCTCTACATTGTATTCTTGCCCTGGATAAGGAGAAATGGAAAGTCCGTCTCTCTTGAAAATGCGCAGCTTAACTTCTTCTCCTTCAAATCCTTCTAAGTTAGGACGATAGGTTTTGATGTAAATCCATTGATGATAAGGACAACGGTCTACCATCAAGCGGTCTACAACAAAGGAAAAGTTAGTGTACCAGCATTTTTTGTCTGTAAGCTGAGACATCATGCTGCGTTCTACAAAGCGCAAAACGCCTGATTGTTCTTCTTTTCCTAAAGACTTCCTGTTTTCTTCTGCCTGTCCTCGTGCTTTGTCTTTGAGTTCTGACCAGAATACTCTGTTGATCTCAATAGGAGAAATAAAATAGGTACGAAGCTGTTTTTGGATTTCTTCTCCGATTTTGCTCACCTCTTTTGTATCGATGTTGCCGTCAACATCGGTAATTTCAGAGGTTACGCCAAGCATAGCTACCCAAAATTCGCTTTGCTCTTTTTTGAACTCCCTTAGCCTCTGTTCCCAGAGAGAATATTGCAAGATGTTTTCATAGTAAGTTTTGGAAACTTGCAAATCTGTTTTTTCCAGATTGGTATCTTGCACAGGGAAAGCCTCAGGATAAGGATAGATTTCCGAGAGCATTTTCCTTACATTGGAAGCAGAAGCAAAATTTTTAGGAATATTGTAATAGTATCCATCTTGCAGTTGTACTATAGGCTGTGTCTTTTTGTCCAGGACAAGCTTATCAAAAGGTATGCTGAGTTCGATTTCCAAAAACCTTTCTGGTTCTTCCACCAAAGGAGGAAGCTCTCTTTTTAGCTGAAGCTGGACATTCAGTTCAAATTCCGATGTCTTCAGTGCTTTGCCTTCTTTGAGTGCTTGCTGGATCTTTCCTAATTCCAGATGATAGTCTAGCACAGACTGAGCTTGCTGACTCCAGGAAAGCAACAAGGTTTCCTTTGTGATTTCCATGGTTTTCTTCAAGCCTGCTTCGTTTTGGGTTTTGATAGCCAGCTTAATGGTTTCGCCAAGCTTACCTAGCGCAGCAGGAGGATTGGATGGCCCGTGGAATCCAACAGATTCCAGACTCCATCTGATTGTATCGGAAAGCTTCTGGTCTACATCGCTTGCTTTTAGATCAGTGTGGTATTGAGAATGAAGCAAAGCAATGGAAGCACAAGTACTCAAGAACTGGAGCTTTTCTGTTAGTAAGGCTGCCTGGGATTTAGGATAATTGAGGACTTTGATTTTCAAAGCTTTCTGTGTATCATCCATATTTACAACCCAATCCACTTTGGGAGATTCCAGACAAGATACTTCAACATCCAGATTCACTCTCATGTCTTTGGCAGGATAGTAGAAAGTCACAGGCACTTTTTCTTTGGGGTGGCCTGGTTTTACATTCACGCCAGGTACCATGAGATATTTTTCAATACGGCCAATTTCTTTGGTTTCTGGACGGAAATATTGCTTTTGGTCTTTGTCTTTTCCTATTTTTTCCAGCTTGAGCTGTGAAACAGGTTTAGATAGCATCTTGATACCAGGTATTTCCTGAGAAATATGAGAGAACCAGTCACCATCGACCGTCTGATACAGGATATTGAGAAGCTCAGGCTTTTCTATGTTGACGATAACATCGCTGGAAACGTCTTTATCTGCTTGTTCTCCAGAGAAAATGATTGCCTGGTACTGTGCAAAACCAAGAGGTCCTTCTACAGAAATTTTCTCCATCCAATCTTTTGTATTGTATCGAGAAAGTTCTTTAGCAGCACTGTCGGCTTTCCATCTTACCAGCTTCAATGCTTCGGCAGATCTTGCAGAAATGGGCAGTTCCGCAGCTTTGTCTCCTCCACGCCATTTTAGAACAATAGAAGCTTCTTCTACGTTTTTATCTGTCAAAATGATGACATAAATCTGGCTGGCGGTTTTTGCAATGGCTTCCCTGATTCCAAAAACATTACGGTTGTTGATGTCCAGAGTTTCAAAGAACTCGGTTTCTGATTTTCCATAGGTTTCAGGTCTGGCAGCAAAGAAGAATTTCCCGCTTCTTCTTGTGTATTCTGTGATTTTGCAGGTTTCTCCTGTTGCTGTGTTATAGAAAAACAGGTTATCTGGGTCTTGTCTTCTTTGTACGCATATACTGAAAGGCCCAAAACCTTCTAATCTAGGAGAATTCGGCTTTTGCATAATCTGGAAAGTAAAAGACTGCAATTCGTGGAGGGGGAACTTTTTCGATTCGCCCCATACTCTTCTTTCCAAAGAAATGGGAATAGCAATACCTGTTACCTGATCTCGAATATCGACAACTTCTTTAGGCGAAAATTCAATATTCTGTTTAGGATGGAAAGTAATGGGTACAGACAAAGGTTTAGAAACGCCAGGAACAGCAATGTGCAGTTGCCCTTTGATTTCATCGCTAGGCAAATGGCGGGACAATACTACGACTTTGACAGCATTGACTTCTTTAGGAAGCTCATGCAAACGATAGTAAAGATCCTGGATTCTTTCTGCTGCGAAAGGCTCTTCGTCTTTCTGGCATTTTTGCAGAATAGATTCATGCTGTTTTTTGTTGATATAGGCTTTTTCTAAAAGGATTTTATCCATTTCCAGCCCAGGATTGGCTCTCCAGATCCTTACGCATTCTACTTGTTGCTCTTTGCTGATGAAACCCATTTGTAAAGCGATTTGGGCAACAGCATCGGTTCTTCTCAACCAGAAGGTGTCGATTCTTTTGAGCATAGGAAGTGCTGGTGCTCTTTTAGCTGTTTTGGGGTCTCGGTCTTCGGGAAGTTTTTCTTCTGTTTCTTCGCCTTCAGACTCTGATTCTTCGTCGCCTTCACCTTCTTCTGTTTTTTTCTTTGTTCCAATCTTTACAGAGCGGAGCTTGGGTGCGGATTTGAGTTTCCCTTCCTCAAAGCTATCGAACATCATTTGTGCCAGAGGAACACCGTTGGGGTCTAAATAGTGTATTTGTATAGGAACACCCAATCTATCAAAACTGATTGTGAAATAGCTTTGTAAATTGGCTTCTGCTACCTTAGCACCCGATCTTTTTTCTTCATCTGTTGGATTGGTATAAATTTTTATCGAATCTGTGCTAACCGATTGCACCTGGGAAGTAGCTTCCTGGAAAGCAATCATGTTTGGCTCCATCTCCAATGTCCATCTAGGACGCTGGACAATGGCTTCTACTTCCACCATAGGGCCAGACGCAGGTTTTTTCCCATCAACAGTTATCTGTGGCTTGCTGGAAATCATCCTGAAACGCTCTCTGTCCCATTTTTCCTGCGCTTTGAAGCGGAAGGTATAGTCGTCTTTTGCAGGAATAATTTCTAAGGATTTTAGCTGTGGCTCTGCGACAAATTCGCCTAATTTCATAGGACTGTTATAGTCGAGATGATAGACTTTATCCAAAGTTCGGGCAATGTCTGTTAAAATCCCTAATTTTGTTAATCTAAACCAGGAGCGATAGGTTCCTATAACCTGGAAAGTCTGATCGCTTCTTTTTCCTGCTTCTAGCAAAATGCGAATCTGAGAAGTAGTGTCTTGTTTATAGCCATCTACTGTGGTTACAGAAGGAAGAAGCTTTGTCTTGACAGGATTTTCGACTTCTTCAGAAACCAGATAGAGGTTCATTTCTTCCAGATCTGCTGTCTTTACATAACCAATTGCGGTCATGATAGCAGAAAAGACAAGAAAAATCAATGTACTGTAAACAGCAGCATAGCCTGTTTTAATTCCGATATTTTTCCATGTTGGAATGTCTTGAGAAAGCTTTTTAAGATGGGCAATGATAGTGTCTAAATCATTAGCTTTCATGATTTTACGGAATTGACTCTTATCCCATCTTTGCTGGATCAAATCTTTGATCGCTCGGATGGAAAGCTGATCGCTGGAAATGGTTTCTTCCACATCGCCAGGAACAATAGAGTATATGCCCAACACTATCCTGCGTTCTCCTGTTTCTGTATCCGTCAAGACAAAAGCATCTTTACCAGGATAAATATGGAAATCAGGGTAACCAAAGACCTTTTCTTCTCTGATGGTCTTGATGGCTGCGACAATATCCAAAAGCTCTCTTGCAAACCGTTTAGTCTCTAAAAAGGGATTGGTTGGTTCTTTGCTAAAAACAGCATCTATAGGGAAATACTGTCTCTCTTCAGGAAGCAAAACGCAAAGGGGGAGAATCTGGTTAGAGAGGTTGGTATAGCTGGAAGAAGCATTGAACGCCTTCATATCCAAAATACGCTCTAATACATTTTCCCATATAGCTTTCTGGGTTAAAACTCCTTCTTTTTTCTCTGGGGGAGCTTCGTAAAAGAGGTCATTGAGGGATTCAATCCCTTGTGCACAAATGTTCAACTTCCGAGGAATCTCTTTTAAAGCCTTTACATCTACCCGACATTTGTAATGAAGGGGAAACGTAAAGCTGCCTTCTTTGAGCTGGACCCCCCTTGTTGGCTCGGTTGAAGTAGGCAACTTTGCTCTCCTTAAATTTAAGCAACCAAAGTTACAAAATTATAAAAACGAAATTTTTTACAATACTATCATTTCGAAATTGTTAGTTTCCCTAGACTACCTTTGCATAATGAATAGGCTTGGACTGGGCGTTTATCCCAAGGTAACAGGGTACATTTCCTTAGCTTTGCCCCTTTGAGGCTGAAATAGGACACTTTCCCCCTATTTGGTACTTGGCGTATTGTCCCTAATCCACTAGCAACTAAAGCATAAATGCAATGTATAATATAGTCTTTATATTTAGCTATTATGAGTATAAATCATTGATTTTAGCTTGTCAATAGTTTTTTAATAATACTTCGTGTTCTTGTGTTCTTCGCGGTAAAATTCTAAATTTTTTCTTCTCTGTCCATCTGTGAGTCTGCTGTGAATTGCTTTATTAAATTGCCAAACTAAGCAGATTCAGAAAAGAATTTGACACATTTATTTCTTTGTGATATTCTAAATACAATACAGTTTTGACTATACTTTATTTTTGAGATTTTACACAAAAATATCTTTTGATTTTTTGTTTCTAAAAAGGAGAAAACTTTGGAACTGGCAGATATTTTTTTTAACACATACATTAAAATTTCACTAGAAATTTTGATTGTCTTGCTTTGGGGTTGGGGGATTCTTTACAGCCTGTCCAAAATAACCAAATACAATAATATGCTTTTAGGTGCATTAGGATGCCTTGGACTTATGCTTATTGCTGTATTAGAGACTTTTTCGCAATTGCCTCAAACTCTACTCTGGCTTTTGCCTCGCTTTCAGGACTTATTTTTGCTGCAAAACGCTATAGGCAGCTTTTTTTACGAAATTCGCTTTTTTTACCAAAGAGAAGGAATGGAAGCACTATTCCAGATTTGTCTTGTATGTGCATTGGCTGGGCGTTTTCAATATGCAGGCCAGGAAGTCGTAAAAGAAAATTTGCCTTTTGCCAAAGTATTGCAAGATGTAGAGCCAACAATAACAACAGGAATTGAAGAAGATACCGTCTTGGATAGAACCCCTATTGCAGAAGATACACCTATTTCTATTCCACAAAAAAGCCAATATCGCATGATTAAAGAATTTGGGAGAATAAAAACCCAGATAATATCGCCCTTAGAGGACAGCACGGTCGTACCTGAGATTTCCTCCCTGGCACAAGAAGAATCCCAGGTAATTGAGGTAAAGATAGTAGAAGAAGAAAAAACCCAAGACATTGTTTCAGAAGAGCAAGACTGGCAAATAGAAGTCGGAAGCAGCCAGGATGCAGATTCCCTGGAAAATCTTTCTTGTGCTTCGTCTGGTCAGCCACAAGAAGAAATAGAGGAAGAAGAATACCAGCCTATAGAGATCAGCAAAAACGAGGAAGAAGAAGAGCCTCTGGAATATAAGCCTGAACTAGAGGCAGAGGAAGAATACCAACCCATACAGATTAGCAAAGGCTACGCTGAAGGAGAAGAAGAGCCGCTAGAATATGTTTCTGATAGTCTTCCTGAAGAAGAATACCAACCCATTTTAGAGCCTAAAGAGGAAAAAGCCCCTGCTAAAGAAAAAGATTTAGAGGACTATGAAGAAGAACTAATTGCAGAAGAAGCTATTCCTGTTCCTAAGGTTACAAGAACACACAGCAAAAAAAATCCAGAAGATGATATAGTGACAGAAAAGATCACCCCAACTTTAAAAAATGGAAAAGCGCAAGCTGTCAGCTCAAAGCCAAAAGAATATTTAGAAGAAGACGAAGAAGCAGAGCCAAGAGGTAAAAAAATATCTGAAACTCAAGGAAAAAAAACGAAAAAAAAATCCAAAAAACAAGAGGATGAAAACGAGAATGAAGGCGAGCAAAGACCTCTTTTAGGCTATATGATTCCTAATGAAGATCTTCCTAAAAAAATAAAAAGATATAAACCAGAATAATTTTTACAAAAATAAAAAAATATAAATCTCTTAGGGAGCTATAAATCAACTTGGATTGGAAAGGACTAGCTTTGAAAACTCTCCTGAAGCTTTTTTGTTTGTCAATTGTTTTATCAGGATGCGCAGGAAGTGGTATATCCAAAGAAAACTATTCTCGCCTTGAGAAGCCAAGAGATACGTTTGAATTCGCGCAAAAGGCCGTAGCATACGATGATCCAAAAGCTTTTTATTATTGTCTTACCCAAAGAACGCAAGAACAATTCAAGCTTTCTGATTTAGAATTAGGATGGGCTTTAGCAGGCAGTTTTTTCTATCTTTTTCTGGAAGCATCTCTAAAAAATATAGAAATTCCAGCCCCTGAAAAAATGTTCCAGGGAAATCCCAACACAGCCAAGATAACAGTAGAAACCAATCAGATAGAAGCTTCTTTTTTGTTTTATCGAGAAAGCGATCAATGGAAGCTTGTTTTTCCATCACCGTACGCTTTGCCTGATATAAGCAAAATCAAAAAGAAAGCAAATTTGCCCTGGAGAAAAGAAGGATTGGTTTACTACCAAAGTATGCCATCGGACTGGCATAAGAATGCGACCAAAAGGAATAGCAATTTTACTCCCGACAGAAGGCAACCTGGATGGCGTAGCCAATCGCAAGAATGTTTGCTTTTTTCCAAAAGAGCCGAGCTCCTAAAGCAGGAGAAAAACAATGATGGACGATAATAATCCTGAAAAGGCGAAGATTTCACCAAAACAAAAAACACAGGCAGCCGCGCAAATTTTTAGCCGTTTACAAAAAAAAACGGAAAAAAGAAATAGCCCAAAAGAAGATATTTTAGTTTTGTCAGCACAAGAGAAAGAAAGCCCTAAAGAAAATTTTTCTCATATTGAGCTTATAGGAGATTTGGCTAAAGCAAAAGAAGCTCTGTTTCGCAAAATTTGCACAGAAGAAGAAATCGTAGAGCTTTTCTTTTCCCAATCTAAGCAACAAAGTCAAAGTAGCTCCTTTTTGGAACTTTTGCAAGCAAGGCATAAACTCGCATCAGAGGAGTATCAGAATCTTTTGGCGATTTCTTCCATAAATACAGAATGGATGCCAAAGACTCCTTCCTCTCCTTTTGATTTGGTTTTAGGAAAAATTTTAGTAGACCATGCCCTTTTGCAGAGAGATCAAATACAACAATTGATAAGAATTCAGACAACATTGCGTAAGATAGGAATCGTAAAATCTCTGCAAGAGTTGGTGGTTATTTGCAAAGCACTCTCAGAAGATATTGTAAAACCATTGGTTGCACAATGTGAAAAAAAAATAGCAGATGCAAAGAAAAATTCTATTGAGCAGACTAGTATCAAAAAACAGGCAATTTTGAGCTTACCAGGTAAAAAATACCCTGTTATGCTATGTTTTTTTTTACTGTTGTTTTTAGGGGTTTCTCTGCCTCTCCTGTGGCTAAGGCATGAAAGCCAAAAAAAATCTCCTGAAACTACTGCTGTTCCCATAAAGCCAGCAAAAATAGTTGAGCCCGCCTCTTTGGCGGATGATTTGGCAGCAGAAGATCTAAAAAAAATAGCAATGCAAAAAAGCATACAAGAAGAAAACAGTGTAAGGGATCTGGTTCGCTGGGGAAATTTCTGGATATCGAATAAACAGCAAGAGTTGCTTTTACAACAATGGGCTACAGGAAGCCAATTGAGCGGCTTTGCCTTGCAGATTCTTTCTCAGGAATTTCACTTAAAAGAAGAAAATTCTATTGCCAGGCTTGTCTGGAACTCTCATTGGAATATACCGAAAGGAATCTATCTAAAAATTCAGGTGCAAGTTGTCAATCCTTTCCAAAAAGACAAAGTATATGCTTCCCAAACCTTAGAGACAGATTTATATGGAAATTTATCAGCAGAGTTTTCTTTTTATGATAAAAAGGCAATGCCTGGCCTTTATTGTTTTCGTGTTATATTTAATTTTTATAATCAGGCTGATTTTACAAAATTTTTTCTGGGTCTTAGAGAAAATCAAATATGGGAAACTTCATTCTTGGCAGATGATGCTATAAAAACTTCAGCTTATGCTAAACTGCAATCCAAGGAAGTCCGAGAAATTGTAGAGCAAAACAAAAAACAATACGATGGAATAAAGCAATGGATACAAAAAAAAGAAAGGTTTTCCAGAAAAGAATGGGAAGAAAAAAATAAAAATTTCGCTCAAGAATTTCAAAAAATACAGGAAAAAATAGAAAATCTGGAAAAATTTGCCTTATCGCCTTTGTACCCAGAAACCAAAATAAAATTACAGGAAATGGTGGAAAAATTACATAATATTTTTACAGCCTGGAGGGATTGGCAAAATAGCTTTGAAATAAAAAGCAAAGAATTTTTCCAAGAGAAAGCCCAATGGGAAATTAGCTATGAAAAAGTCCAGGCATTTTTAGATAAAGAAGAAAAAGAAATATTCGATTTTTTAGAATCCAGACGCTGGATTATCATACAAAAACAATAAATTATAATTTGACAATGTTAAATTAGGATTTAGGATCTTTTAAAAGGATTTATCACAAAAAGCGCAAAAAAGAATACACAATTACATAAAAAAGCTGTTAGGTATGTATTTTTTATGTGCTTTTTGTGTTCTTTTATGCGTTTTTTATGCTTATTTTTTTAATTTAACATTGTCAAAATAATGTTGCTGATTTTTAATAAGTTGCCCTGCTCCAATACTGGAGAATACAGCCGATCTATTACTGGAAGATCAAAACAGGCAAAATCAGCGTTTTTGGTTTAACAGGAGGATTTATGATTGACTCTATTGGTATCAGAAGAGAAGATAAGCATATATGGGAAAAACGTATAGCACTTAGCCCAGAAGATGCTGCAAAATTGGTAAAAAGAGGGACAAACGTTATTTTACAACCATCTAGCATTCGTTGTTTTTCCGATGGAGAGTATCTAAAAATAGGAGCGCAAATCAAAGAAGATTTGCAAGAATGCGGTTTTTTCCTTGGTGTAAAAGAAATGCCCAGGGAATTCATCCAACCCAATAAACCCCATTTGTTTTTTTCCCATACAATTAAAGGGCAGCCCTATAACATGCCTCTTTTGAAAGAAATTTTGGAAAAAAAAGCAACACTCTTGGACTACGAAAGAATTGTAGATGAAAACAACCGCAGGCTGATTGCTTTTGGCAGGTTTGCAGGTCTTGCTGGCGTTATTGATACAATCTCTCTTCTGGGCAAAAGATGGCAAAGAAAAAACATCCCTAACCCCTTTAGCAATATTTTACTTTCTATGCAATACAAAGCGTTTGGGGAAGCCAGACAGGCTATTCTACAAATAGAAGAGCAAATAAAACAACTTCAACACCCCTTAGTCATTGCCCTGGTTGGAAATGGCAATGTTTCTCAGGGAGTCCAGGAAATTTTGCGGTTGCTGCCTTTGAAAAAAGTTTCACCCGATGAAATCAAAAAACAGAGCTGCCCTAAGCTTGCATACGCAGTTTTTGAAGAACAAGACTATATTCTGCCTAAAGATCCAGAACAAAAATTCCATCTCCAAGACTATTATAAAAATCCCCAAAACTACTATTCTTGTTTTGAAGAATATTTGCCCTATATTGATGTTATTATCAATGGCATATACTGGGATGCGAAGTATCCCAGGCTTGTTACTTTAGAAGGATTGAAATCTCTATTTTCCAGCAATTCATCCCCTCGACTGGAAGTGATTGGCGATATTTCCTGCGATATAGAAGGGGCTATCCAATGCACTGTAAAATCAACAACCCCAGGCAATCCATGCTATGTCTTTGATCCTATAACAAAAGAGATTCAAGATGGATGGGAAGGAAAGGGAATTGCTATTTTAGCAGTGGATACTTTACCTTGTGAATTTCCTCTTGACGCTTCAATATATTTTAGCGAAAAACTAATTCCTTTGCTACTAGAAATCGCACAAGCTAATTTTTCGGGAACTTTAGAAGAAAGCAAACTTCCTCTTAGTATTAAGCCATCCGTTATTGTATGGCAGGGAAAGCTGACACCACCTTATGAATACCTCTATAAAGAGGTAGAAAAAGTAGTATAGGACAAATATAATTTCAAGCAGAAAGCGTGTTCTGTTTGAAGAGATCGCTTCGTGTAAGCCTTCTTTCAGGAATCAAAAAAACAGGTATCCCCATTTTTTTTGTGCCAGGCTCAAGAGTCGAATAAAATTTTTTGATTTTTATCCCTAGCCAGGATAAACAGGAAAAGCATTTTATCACGAATTTCACGAATGACCGAATGGTACGAATGAATCATTTTATCTTTATTCGTCTTATTCGTATCATTCGTATCATTCGTGATCTCAATATTTTTTTCTGTCCGTAAAAAATCTTTGATAAAATGCTTTTACTATGAGCAGAAAATGCCTGCGTAACTCCTAATACTAATCATAAATTCTAGTTTTCCATCATCGTTATCTTTATCATTTAAGACAATCTTCAATCTCACAAGAAGGATACAAAAAAACATGAACCATTTTATTCTTTTTATTCTTGTCTTGCTCAGTACCTCTTTTTGCTATAGCCAGGCGTGGGAAACACAGACACCAACAGGAGATATTCCTTCTGCAAGATATGGGCATTCCGTGGTAAAAATAGGAGACAATATTTATATCTTTGGTGGTCGCAACAGCACTACTCTGTTCCAGGATCTCTATGTTTATAAAATCAACGAAAACGACTTTGATCTTCTTTCCCCAGAATCAGGCAATGAACTTCCCCCCAAAAGGTTTGGACATGCTGCTGTACTCTATTCAGGCAGAATTTATATTTTTGGTGGTATGGGTGAATCCAGCACACTTACGGAAATGAATGATATCTGGTATTACAATCCTTCTACTAACCTATGGACAAAAGAAAATGGGACAGATCCTGGCAATGATCTTCCCCTTGGCAGATCAGAACACCAGGCATTGGTTTTAGATGGTGTAGCCTATATTTCTGGTGGCTATAATGCAAACGATGCCAATGTATCCAGAGAATTCTGGACATACAACTTTTCCAATAGAACATGGACAGAAAAAGGCAATCTAAGATCTACACGCTATGGACACAGCATGTTTATGGATCTGAATGGAAGAATCTATGTATACGCAGGCAAAGGAGAAGCACAGATTTTAGCGGATGCTCTTTTGTCTACGATGGAACGCTACGACAGCACAAGCGATGAATGGGATTATCTATCTACAAGCAACCCCCCTGTTGCCAGAATGGCACAAAGTATGGTTTATACAAACAATAAAATGTGGATTATCGGAGGTAGAGTAGAAACCACCAGAGCAGAAGCAGAAACAAGCGAATTTTGGTATTTTGACATACAGAATGCTGCATGGACTCAAAAAGAAAGCGGCCCAACAATATCGAATACAGGCGCAGCCATTTTAGAGCAAACAGGCAGTGAAGTTAAAATTTTTGTTTTCGGTGGGCAAGCAGCGGCACAACCGAATCAAAATACTTTCCAATATGATTCTACTGCGGACGAAACAGACGATGATGATGACGATGATGATGGCGGCAATAGCATTTCTTGTGGAGCAACAGGAATAGAATTCCTATTTTTCTTTTTTTCCGTATGTTTGTTTCAGATTTTAAGAAAAAAATAAACAATATTCCAATCGGGCGCAACCGCTAATGCGCTCAAAAATTTTACCACAGAGTATCTGTTCTATAATTTTTTTCTTCGCGGTGGATACCATCCCATGGATATTGGGACTCAGAAGGTCCGAAATATAATAGCCAGTGGAAATGTCCCTGGTATTTTTAAAGGGAGTTTGAGGGAAATTTTTTACAAGAATTTTTCCTCAAATAATAAAAAATAAAATGTATGAAGTGATTGAAACAGTAAATCTTAGCAAAAATTTCCAAGATTTTTGGGGCAGAACAAAAGCCAAGGCTTTGGACAAGCTCAATTTGAAAATCTACAGAGGCGAAATCTTTGGGCTTTTAGGGCCAAATGGCTCAGGAAAAACAACCACAATCAAACTGCTCCTGGGGCTTCTTTTCCCAACAAGCGGCAAGATCAAAATACTAGGTTCTTCTCCCCGCAGTGTAGTATGCAAAAAATATATAGGCTTTTTGCCAGAAGAAACATACCTGTATCCATACCAAAATGCTCAGGAAGCCCTTTTTTTCTATGGTAGGCTCTTTGGACTTTCCCGCAGTGTATGCAAAAAGAGAGTAGAGGATCTCCTGGAAATGGTGGGCCTCAATAAAGCAAGAAGCCGACCATTAAAAGAATTTTCCAAAGGCATGGCAAGAAGGATCGGAATTGCCCAGGCACTCATCAATGATCCAGAGCTGGTTTTTCTGGATGAGCCAACCAGTGGACTTGATCCTATTGGTACACGAGAAATCAAGGATCTGATTTTGCAGCTCAAAGAACGGGGAAAAACAGTTTTTCTATGCAGCCACCTTTTGTCTGATGTAGAAGATATATGCGATAAAATCGCGATACTATATGGAGGCAAAATTCGCTGTGAAGGTACAGTGGAAGAACTTCTAAGCAAAAAGACAGCAACCCAGATCCTCCTGGAAGATATTCCATCACCTCTTCTCCAAGAGTTGATTCTATGGCTAGAAAACAAAGGAATAAAACCCAGTGTGGAAAAACCAAGAGAACGATTGGAAACTTTTTTTCTAAATGTGATCCAGCAGGCCAGAATGCAACAAGCTCCAACATCAGGAGCAACTCAGGGCATCAAAAAAGAAAACTTTTTCTCCCAGAATACCTTAGCAGAGAAGAAAGAAGTAAATCCTGTACTTGCTCAACTGGTTCAGCCAGTAGAAGAACCAAAAGAAGCTTGCCCTCCTGGCATGGATCAAGAAATAAAGCAAGAAGAGCAAAATACTTCTGTTGATAAAATTCTTCTGGACAATCTGGTTTCCAAGAAAGAAATCGGGAAAAAAATTTCAGAAGAAGAAAACAAAGAAAGCACAATTGCCAAAGAACAGAGCATCAAAAAAGATATGATCCAAAGATTGCTTGGTAATTTCATGAAAAAGGACCAACCATGAGTGCTATCCTGGCTATTGCTTTTAAGGTGCTTCAGGAAGCAAAAAAGACAAAACCCGCACTCCTATTGTTTTTCTTTGTTATTTTCTTGCTTTTTCTTTTCCCATTTACCTTAAAAAGCGATGGTACACTAAATGGACAAATACAGCTTTTTATTGGCTATAGCCTTTTGATACTATCCCTAGCTTTATATTCAAACAGTATATTTTTCAGCGTTCTATCTTTCACAAGCGAAATCAAAGGCAAACAATTTTATCTCATCGATTGTAAAAGCATTTCCCGCTGGCAGTTTTTTGTTGGAAAATTTCTGGGGATGGCTATATTGAATTTTTTCGCGCTTGTTTTCATGGGGTTAATTCTGCTATTTTTGATTCTCTACATAAAAGAAACGCAAGGTACAGCAGAAGAAAGGGCAGATGTGCAAGAAAAAATCTTTACATCCTACCAGGGTATTGAGCCGCATACTTCTATGGAAAAGCTTTTTTCCATGGTAGACAAAGAATACCAGAAAAGAAAAGCAGAAAACCGATTGCCCTCGAATATGAGCGAAGAAGAAATCAAATCCCAGATTAAAAGCCAGATACAACAGCAACTTCAAGTGATTCCCTACGGCTATCAAAGAATCTGGCATTTTCATAACTTACCTTCTGGCTTGAAAAGCAGCCAGCAAAAAATAAAGCTAAGGTATAAAATTTTTCTTTCCGATGCAGGCTCTAGCTTTTTATGCAAAGTTTACTGGCAGGCAGGAAAAGGAACAAATCTCTATGCTGTGGAGGACAAAGTCAAAGCAGGAGAATACTATGAGTTTACTTTCCCTTCGGATACTGTGGAAGAAAACAATACTCTGGAAGTGCATTTCTTTCACAAAGACGAAAAGGCGGGCATGATATACTTTCCTATAGAAAAAGGCATAGAACTATTTTATCCTTATGGTAGCTTTTATGGGAATTATATAAAAACTTTGCTCTTGGTCTATTTATTAAGCTGCTTTCTGGTTGCCCTATCTCTGTTTGCCTCCACTTTTTTAACCTTTCCTATTGCTGTTTTTTTAGGGCTTTTTATCTTATTTCTAGGCTTAATCGCGCCGTTTCTTATGGAGATTTCTTCTTTAGGACAAGGGATAGAAAACAGTGAAAAAGAAATATTGTGGGAAAGAATACCAGACATTCTTTCTTACGCTATTTTACAGGCTTCTTTTTTTATAATTCCCGACTTTTTTTACTACGCACCCTTGGAATCTCTCGCGTTAGGACGTTATATGACATGGAGCATTGTGGGAGAAAGCATTCTAAAGCTCATTCTACTTCGGGCGACCCTATTTAGCATATTAGGATGTTTCTTATTTAAACATAGAGAAGTAGGGAAGCCGTTACTGTAAAAGGGAGAAAAATGTTAAAAGAAAAAAGATTAGAAAAGATAAAAAAAAATAAAGATAAGGCAGAAAAAACAGCAGCTATCCCTGCTTTACAACAGCAGTTTTACACTCCTCCTCTGGAGAAAAAAAAAGCACCTATTGTCTTCGATAAGACTACTGTTGTTTCTAACCTGGCTCAAGAGCCAATAGAAGAAGAATCTCAAGAAAAACCATTAGAACGTGATAAAAAACAAACAATGATATTAAAAGAATCTGACTTGCCTAGAAGCAGAATTCGTAAATCCAAAAGAGAAGAACGTGCATCAGGCATTTTTTGGACAATCCTAGCAATAGGAATTTTTCTTTTAATCCTTCTTATTTTGTATCAAAAATAACCAAAATTTTTATATCGAATTCATAAATGGTCACAGAAAATTGCTTGCAAAAGCAGCCCAGGTTTTCTATGATAGACTTCCTGGTATTTCATTTAGGAATCGGAATTAAATAAGTTCCCCATTTAGACGATAAAGATAACGATTAAGATTAAGAATCGTAGTCCGATTCGTTATCATTATCTTAATCTTAA
>JABWCH010000073.1 GCA_013359215.1 Candidatus Brocadiia bacterium
CGGCGGGTGATGGGTGTGGCAAATTTATATGCACCAAAGACATCGCTTGTGGGGCAAACCCTTTCGCAGCTATCGCATTCAGCGCACATAGAGGTAAGCTTCTTGATTTCGTTTCGCTCTGCCCTGGCTTTAGGCGGTACAAGAAAAGGCAGCACAGATTTGCTGATAAACCAAAAAAATCTTCCCAGAGAAGACCACCATTTTTTATCTTCTTTCCAACCTCTTTGCAGAACCTTTGCCCATAAATTGAGTAGAGGCGGGCTGGCCTTTTCAAAAATTCGTAGCCCAAAGCGTCGTCCATGGTAGTTGATATACTTTGCCTGGTTTACAAGGCCATGAGGATCTAGCTCTTTTTTCTTGGCAAGCAAAGCCTTTAGCTGGTCTGCATTGCCTTTGCGCAAAAGATGGGAAAGAAAGGGAAGATTCCAGATACCAATTCCATAGCTTCTTCCTCCCATGCGCAAGGCAGCCTGTGTCATAAAAGGCACAAAGGAAAGGTAAAAGGAATGGCGGCGGACATCCTGGTCAGAGAGGATGATGTTTTGTATCATCATTTCCTTGCCATCAATCAGATGTCCTTCAAATTTTACAGGGTTTTTGCTCCAGAAGCTCACTGTGGAACGAATAAAATCCACATACTGAACAATCTGATCCAGAGGAAGGATGTTTTCGCTTACGAGCATGGAAGGCCCCTTGGGTTTCATTTCAACAGGGGCATAGCGATGCGCCCAGAGTTTGTGGGATACAGAAACAGAAAGTCTCTGATAGCTGATATCCTGGAATCTCTGAGGCTCTTCTGTGGCATTGAAAGGAGAATATTTTATAGCTTCCTGATAGTCTTCGGCTGTATCGAATTCCATGACAAGGACATCCTGGGTTTTTCCCATTTTTTCCAGGATTTCCATTTCACATCGGACGCGCTCGATTTGCCATTTGTCTTCGCTTTTCAAAGACTCTTCCAGCTCTTCCTCGATTTTAGTCTTATGCAAATCGCATGTGATTTTCATGTACTCATTATCGAAATACAAAACCGTAGTGGGCTTGAGATTCCAGGCAACCATTGCTTTGATAAAGCGATAGGCATGTTTGATATTGGGAAAGGAAAAGGCATACGTTTTGCTTACATAGATCAAAGGCTTTACGCTCACAACAGCCCCTGCTACAATCCCTAACTGGCCTTCACTGCCAAAAATTTGGTCAAACAAAGCATCTTCTGGTGTCAGGGTATGCCAATTGCCATCAGGAGTCAAAAATAAAACAGACTTTACAGAATTCCTGATATGTCCATACTTATAAACGCCAATCCCAATCCCCCCTGTTGCAATCCATCCACAGATTGTTCCAGAGCCAGGGTTGGTAATGTCGGTTTCCAGAGAAAAACCTTGATCGCGCAAAAAAGGACGCATATCTTTAAAAATTACGCCAGGCCCAACAGCAAGAGCCTTTTCTTCAGAATAGAGATTATAGAAATTCAGGTATCCTAGATCAATCAGCATATCCTGGTTCATGGGAATGCATCCGCCAAAAGGCCATGTTCCTGTGCCTCTTACGGTATATTTCAGATGATTGTCCCAGGCATACTTAACCACATCTCTAAGCTCTTGCAAATTCAAAGGCTGTACAACAAACCTTGCTTTCAGATGAAGGAACATTCCTTTGATAAGGCCAGGAACAAAAGCTGTTCCACTGTCAGAATGGTAGATATTTTCCTGAAGGGGAGAAATAGAAAAGATAGGTGTGTCAGAGGAAACGATTTTGCGCAAGGATTGGTAGTGGATATCCTTTTCGATCTTTTCACTACTTTCTTTAATATTCCAGGGTTCTAAAAGTAAGTCTGTGGATTTTTTCTGCCTTGACATGGGGTACTGGCAAGACGAATTCTTTAAAAAATCCATAGCATCATGAAGAAAATTCAATGCCATAGCATCATATACCTTAAAAAAATAAAAAATGATTCTTGTCGGGCAATATTGTATTTTTAAAAAATATAAATGCAAGAGTTTTTCTTTTACAATTGCATGTAAAAATAAAATCTAAAACACTCTTGACAATAAAAAGAAAAGTGATATATATTAAGACAAGGTATAATAATATTATTTTTAGGGAGAAAAGCAGTGGCTGATGAAAATATTTCAAATGAAACAACCAAAAAACATTCTGTTAGAAAGTTTTTGCTTCCTTTATTAGCTTTCCTTGGTGCAGGCGTGAGCTTTAGCTACTTCAACGGTTTTTCTTCCAAACCTTCTTGCGATTGTGTTTTCCCCAATACTCAGGTAAGCCAGGAAGAAAATCATCAAAAAAACGCCTTGCAAAAAACACAGGCATGGCTTTTGCCACTCTGGGAAAATAAAAAATTCAAATTGCAAGAATGCCCAAAAGAATTGCAAGAAATTAAAGAACTTTTGGAAATTTTATCCTATCGTATCGATAGCTATTTTGATGATCCACAGGCAAACAAAGCCAAAATTTTACAAGACATACAAGATGCTGTGGAAAAAGGCATAAGCAAAGAAAGCCAGCACGCTGTTGACTCCTATTTAAAACAGATGAACCTGGAACAAAGCACAGAAGAAGATTTAAAAAAATATTCTATATCTGCTTATGCTTGTATTGCTTATAAAAAAACAATTCCTATCCTCAAAGAATTTTTAAAGAAAAAATAGTCTCAAGCAAAGACTTGATTTTATAAGGAGGCGTGCATGTCCAATGTCGAGAGAATTATGGAAGGATTAAAAGAACTAGGGCTTACAGGAGAAGAGCTAAAAGAATCTGTTCAGATCATCATCCAATTGCAAAAGGAGTTGGCAGATTCCATACTGGAACTCAAGAAAAAAAATCTCCCTTCCTCTCTGGCCATTGCCAACCAGCCACAAGCTGTACAACTCATTGATATGATAACAGATAACATAGTAGAAGAACAAGGTCTATTGCATAGAGCCATGAATGGAGAAGACATCTACGATTCTCTAGCCATCATCAAAGCCAAAATCGAGTCTTTAATCGCAGGAGAAACTTCTCAGGCAAGAACCATAAGCCACATTACCCAAAGAATGAAACAAGTAAAAAGAGATGAAACCCCCTGAAGTATAGCATATTGTAAACCTTTTTCCCACCTTGTCCGCAGGGTAAGCCCACTAAAGTGAGCTTACCCTGTTTTTTTTTAGGCATCAAGAAGGAAATTGTAAGGAATCAAAAATATTACAGGGCAATGCTTTGGAGAAATATAAAAATTTTATGGAAGATTAGCCATCGCTTGCTATAATAAGGCATTCCTATATTTTATATGGTTAATTTGCAACGTTAAACTAGGCTCTTTTCAGAAAAAGATCTAGCACGAAAATCCAAAAAGAATACCTACTCCAGGAGAAAAAAAATTGAGCGAAGAAGAATTGATTACATCCTCTATAAAGAGAATGGTAAAATTGGGGAGTGTGGTTGGTAGGGTCGGTGCTTCCATGCTAGCAGAAAAAGCAATGTCCTTTATGCGCTCAGAAAGCTCGCAAAAAGCGGCAAAAATCAAAAATCTAACGGAGAATGCGCAGTTGATTTTTGAAACTCTTGGAAAGCTTAAAGGGGCAGCGATGAAGGCAGGGCAGATGATTAGCCTTTATCAGGGGCTTTTTCCTCAAGAGGTTTCAGAAATTCTAGGGAAATTACAAAAAGAAGCACCTTGCGTTCCCTTTGAAGTGATGGAAGAAGAAATCAAATCAGAGCTAAAAAAAAATTTTGCCTTGTTTCGCTACATTAATCCAAAGCCTTTTGCCGCTGCATCGATTGGGCAGGTACACAAAGGCGAGCTAAAAGATGGCAGAAAGGTGGCTGTAAAAATCCAATATCCTGCGATGGACTATATCATTCGCTCGGATATAAAAAATCTCAAGCTCTTTTTGACGGCTATGCTCTCTTTGTTCACCAATATCAACCCTGAGCCAGTATGGGAAGAAGTGCAGGAAAGACTTTTGGAAGAAATAGACTATCGCCAGGAAGCAGAGCATCTTAGAGAGATGACACGCCTTTATGCCCCCTATCCAGAAATTGTTATTCCTAAAATCATCGAGGAGTTGAGTGCTTCGCGTGTTATCACCATGGAGCTTACAGAAGGAATCGTTCCTCAGGATGCTTATAGCTCGCAATATCCTGCAAAACTAAAAAGCCAATGGGGGCGAAATCTTTATGAATACGCGCTTAGAGGGATTTGGGAATTCCAGTATTTGCACGCTGACCCGAATCTGGGAAATTTCGCTTTTTTGCCTGATGGCAGGGTGATTGTGTATGATTTTGGCTGCATCAAAAAGATCCCTCCTTTTTTGGCAAAAGGCTATGCCAGGCTGGTGCAGTGCGTTTTGGAAGATAAACAGCAGGATCTGCCAGGAGTACTCAAAGAAATGGGAATATATAAAACCGATGGCAGCCTTGTTCCGCAAAAAGTGATTGATTCCTATTGTGATTTTTTTGGTCAAATCCTCCGCAAAGATCCGCCCTATACCTTTGGAGACGATGACAGCTTTTATAACAAGCTGTTTGACCTCATGCATGCTCACTGGCAAGAAACTTCGGATATTATTTTTCCAAAAGACGTTGTTTTTGTAGACAGAACCATGTCAGGGCATTTTGGCAACCTTTGCAAATTCAAAGCTGTTGCGCCCTGGAGAGAAATCATTGGAGGCTTTGCCTATCGTTTTATCCAGAGCGTTGAGAAATAACGCATCAAAAAATATTCCCTTTTTAAAAAGGCAGAAAATATGTTAAACAAGATCAAGATAGCTTCTTGGTGTATGTTTGATTTTGGAAGCACAGCGTTTATGATGAATATTGTTTCTTTGTGCTTTGTTCAGTGGATCAACCAAAATTTTGGCAGTGGCGATAAAATCTATGGTTTGATTTCTTCTATTATGTATGTTTTTTGTCTTTTTCTATACCCTGTGGCAGGCGAAATCTGCAACCGAGGTTGGAAGCTTTTGCCTTTGGGATTGCTGACAATTTTATCTATTGCAGGGACTTTTTTTATTGGGTTTACATCAAGCCTTCTCTTGGGGGCTGTATTATTCTCTGTTGCTTATCTTACCTACCAAATCGGCCTGACATATTACAATGCCTTGCTGGATGATGTGACAACACCAGAGAATTTTGGCATAGTTTCGGGAATTGGCGTTGGCACGCGGTATAGTGGTGCTATCTTTGGTCTTATCATGGTAGATTTTTTCATTCGCGGTGATAAACAGCAATACCTGCCAGAATTTTTAGCGGCTTTAATCATTCAGCCTATGGCATCGACCCAAACTATCTATGCCAATGGATTTTTGCCAACGGCCCTGGTTTATCTTATCTTTGCAATACCCCTATTTTTTTTAATAAAGAGTAAACCTGTGGCTGTCGTAGAAAAAAGCGGTTTTTGCTCTATTTTTGTTAGTACCTGGAACAACATCTGCAAGGTTTTAAAAAATAAAAATGCTCTTTGGCTACTGCTGTCTATTTCCTTGGGTGGCGCACCTGTGTATGCTGTTGTTCATTTCATGACCGTCTTTTTAAAAGAAATCGGAGGCGTTCCTGATTCACAGCTCACTCTTTTTCTGATCGTAGCGACTCTTTTTTCTGTTATAGGCGGTGTTGGTTTTGGGTTTTCGCTAAGGCCCTTTGGCAATAAAAGAATTTTTTACATTATCCTGTTTTTGTGGTCTGGCATTCTTTTGGTTGGAACTTTTGTCCATGGAACGCAAATCATGTGGGTTCTTGGATCTTTAGCAGGAATGGGCATGGGCGGCTATTGGGCTGTTTCCAGAATTTTAATATTGGACATAACACCCAAAGGCAAAGAAGGCGAATATATGGCACTTTTTGGTATTGTCATGGTTATCTGTGGAATTCTCAGCAATGTTCTATGGCCCCTGGGAGTTAAAGTAGCAGAATCACTCGCGCTTCCTTTTACTCCTCAAAGATTGAGTACATTCGTTTTAAGCCTGCTAGGAATTTTGGGGATTCTCGCTTTTATCCCTGTCCGTTTTGAAACAAAAGAAGAAGCTAACCCCAGGTAAGAAAACAAAAGTTTTTAAAGTTTTCTTTGACGCTATTTCATTTGTAGGATATACTATAGATATTCTAAGGGCTTTATATATTACGCCCACAGATCTTTACCCTGAAAGGGTTTTATATACTAGCCCATGGGTAAAAAGGATAATAAATTTCAGCCCTGAAAGGGCGTGACATAAAATTTCCCAGGTATGTTCCGCCCTTTCAGGGCTTGATGATGTTTGTCCCAATACCCAGGGTGTTGCACTGGGCTAGTATGTTAAACCCCTACAGGGTAAAGAATTATATGAAAAGTTAACACGCATGACGCTCACGTTCTGACGAACGTAGACTAATCCTGATTAAGTTAACAGTGGTATGGGACATGCAGCATTGTCAAAGCAAAACACTATAACAGGCAATATCATGGATAAAGTTTATATAGCATTAGCAACTTTTTTAACATTGGCTATTTTAATGCCTTTCAGCTTTGGGAAGGCATTGCTTTGGTTTTGCAAATTTTTAATTTATTGTATTGGATCTCCTTATTTTATCTGGCGTTGGAAAAAGAACAAGGTACTAAAACAAAGACAACAGACAAACTATGATCTTTTGGGAAAGTATGTTGTTTTGCTTGGCAATAATCCAGAAATTCTCAAATATTTAAGAAAGCTCATTGAATCAGGGATTACAGAAAAAGACTTTCATCTTGTAATGCAGGTGAATCTGGAAAATTTAAAAAATTTTGAATTAGAAAAAGAAAGAGAAATCATACGCACCCGACTGGAAGAAGAAGCCGACTTTAAAAAAATGGCAATAGAGCAACAAGATCTTTTAGTCCAGTCCAAACTAAGCATGGAGCAAATTAAATTCAGAGAACAACTGTTAGACAATCTTTATAAAAAAATGGAAAAGAAATACCATCTATAGGAGAAATTCATGAGTAACCTTGCTATACAATATGTGGGCAAAGACTTAAGCCTTGCAGAAAAAGACTTTTTTGATTCCATTGGAAAGCAAATACAAAAAGGGGAGAAGGAAATTTCCTGGAACAATCGGAAAAAGTACAAACTGGAAGTAAGCAAAAAAGCGCAAGAATACGTCCTTCGGCTAATTGATGTTAAAGCAGACAAAGAAATAGAACGCCTTAAAATGCATTCAAACAAAGAATTGCAAGAGCTAGAAGCACGTCTCCTTACGGATTTAACCAAGGCAATGGAAAGATATACTTTACAGGCTGCTCTGGACATACAGAGAGATTATAAAGATGCTAAAGAACTGGCAAAAAAAATTGACCCTGAAGACGAAGAGTTTCATGATGTATATTTAAAAGATCTGAGAAATTCTGCTTTAAGCAATTTAAAAGACATTGCCAGATTAAAAGAACGAGGATTATAAATTTTTGATTAGGAATGAAAGATGGTAAGCGAAAGCGAAGTTGTTCATAAAGAAAACCAGCCAAAAGAGAATTTCGAAACTTCGGTAAAGCGGTTGGAACAATTAATCAATGAACTGGAAAGAGGCGACCTTCCTTTAGAGCTTTCTTTAGCAAGATATGAAGAAGGCATGACTCGTCTTAAAAATTGTTACGCAATATTAGAATCTGTAGAAAAAAAGATCGTTTTGTTAAGCAAAAGAGAAGATGGAACGATCCAGGAAACTCCTTTTTCTTTAGACCAAGCTAAGAATCAAAAGAAAGTATAGTTTATGTCTAATATTATAGAATATTTAGAAAAACTCAAAGAAGAAACAGACAACTATTTAAAAGAAATTCTATCTCATGAAATAACCCCAATATTATTGGGGGAAGCCGTACGCTATGCCATGTTTGGCGGGGGAAAACGAATCCGCGCTATATTAGCCATTACTATTTGCCGCCTCCTCCAGGGAAAAGATGAAAATATTTTTCCTTTTGCTGGAGCAATAGAGTGCATCCACTGCTATTCTTTAGTGCATGATGATTTGCCTGCCATGGACAATGACGATTACAGGCGTGGTCGATTGAGTACTCACAAAAAATTTGGTGAAGCCATGGGTATTCTTACAGGGGATGCTTTGCTCACTCATGCTTTTTGGATTCTGGCTGCCAAAACAAAAGCCAAAGATGTTGTTGCACCTCTTGTTGAAAACCTTGCTTGGCTTGCTGGTATAGGGGGTATGGTTGCAGGCCAGTCAGCGGATATTCTCCAAGAAAGAAAAGCCCCATGGGAAGATTTGTTAGGAAAAGAAAAATCCACACAAGACCTTTTGGCCTATATCCACAACAATAAAACAGCAGCTTTGATCTGCTGTGCTTGTAAAGCTGGTGCTATTGCAGCATACGCTAAGCCTGAAGAAATTCTCAAGGTAGCAGAATATGGAATCAAAATTGGACTTGCATTCCAAATTGAAGACGATATTCTGGATGTTACTGGATCTCAAGAGAAAATGGGCAAAAAAGTAGGAAAAGACCAGGCATCAGGCAAACTCACATACCCTATGGTGTATGGTCTGGAAAAAGCAAAAGAAAAGGCGGAAACTTTGGTAAAAGAAGCATATCAGGCTATCTCTTTTATCCCTGACAATGTTATATTGCAAGATATAGCGAATTTTATTGTACATAGAGACTATTGAATGCTTACGCTTGCAAAAGGGAAAATTCATGCGTAAAAAAATCATTGTTTTGGCAGATATAAGAAAAAAAGACGTATGCGAATGTTTAAAGCAAGTAAAGCCCTGGCTAGAAGATAGAGTCGATATTTTAGGATGGTACAATGCTTTTGAAGAAATCGAGAAAGCAAAGCTTCCCAACACCGACTATCTCATACTCTTTGGCGGCGATGGGTTGTTCTTGGGAGCGGCTCGTGCCACTAGCCCATACCCCATACCCCTTCTAGGGGTCAATTTTGGAAAGCTTGGCTTTCTTGCAGAAGTGAGCATTGATGAATTTTTCGATAAAATGCCTGAAATTTTGGATGGGCAAGGAAAAATAGAAAGCAGAATGATGCTGGAATGCGTAGTCGAAAGGGGAGGAGTGATACTCCATAAGCATTTAGGCATCAATGAAGTGAGCATCAAAGAATCTTGTGGCTGTCGTATGCTTTATACCAGTTTGTCTATCAACCAGGAGCCGATTATCAGCTATGGAGGCGATGGTGTTATTGTTGCGACACCTACAGGCTCTACGGCATATTCCCTTTCCTCTGGCGGACCTGTTGTTTCTCCTGGTCTTGATTCCTTTATCATTACGCCTATTTGTCCGCATCTTCTAAACTTAAGACCTTTGGTCGTTGGCGCAGAGCATACAATCCAGATCCACTTTTTGCCGCCCTTTCCTGATGGGATTGTTTTAAACATTGATGGACAAATGCATTTTCCCTTGGAAACAACAGACCGCGTTTCTGTTTACAAAGCCTGCGAAAAATTTTTTATGCTCACAACAGGAGAGCGTAGTTTTTTTCGCATTCTTAAAGAAAAATTGGCCTGGGGAGAAGGAAAAATAAAAATCTGATAGATACATATTATTGATGCAAATATTTACCCTGAAAGGGTTTTATATACTAGCCCATGGCAACGCCTTGGGGAAATTGGAGGAAGAGCATGAAGTTTGGAGTTTTGGGAGATATACATTCTAATTTAGAAGCACTTACGGTTGTGCTGAAGCATCTGGAAAAAGAGAAAGTGGATAAAATTTTCTGCCTGGGCGATATTGTAGGATATAATGCAAATCCATCAGAATGTGTGGATATGCTAATAGAAAAAGATGTTGTCTGTATCAGCGGCAACCACGACAGGTTTGTCTCAGGAGAAATCGATGCAGTGATTCGTCCAGAAACAAAGCATGTTATTGAACATACAAGGAAGGTACTCAGAAAAGACCAGTTGGACTTTATTTCCGATCTTTCTGACGAAAGGTACTGGCAAGACATTTTTCTTTTTGTTCATGGATCTCCACGCCATAAAGATGAATATATCAATTCCTTGCAGGCAGCAAGAAACAGTTTGAATGCTTTACGGAAAGAGCGTCCCTTTGTCTCGATATGTTTTTATGGGCATACTCATTTGCCTTATGTTATATCATCCAAAAGCATAGATACGGATTTCCATCAGGAACGCACTCTGGCATTGGACAAACGGTTTACCTATCTGGTCAATCCTGGCAGCGTAGGCCAGCCAAGAGACCAATGCAGCCTTTCTTCTTGCATTATTTTCGATATAGACAAACATGAGCTAAAATACTACCGATTGAAATACGACATATCTTCAACACAGCAAAAAATCAAAAGCATCGGCTTTGACCCTAAGCTGGCAGAAAGATTGGCAAAGGGAAGGTAGGACAACATGGATGGAAAAGCATGGAAAAGAAAATAGAGAAAAAACTTCAAGAACTAAAAGCAGAATTTGAAGCAGGGCAGAAAATGCTCCAGAATTTACAAGCACAGCAAGAAAAATTGGAAACAACCATGATTAGAATACACGGAGCAATTCAGGTTTTAGAAGAATTGCTGGATCAAAAAAACTAAGAGTCTATCCGAAAAATAATTTTAGGCGAAAATTTTGACTCGGAGAGCGAGGAGAAAGTGACAAAATTGCGCAAGTGTAGCCGTAGCTACTTTCGACGAAGCTATCCGAGATGCATCAAAATTTGCAGCCAAAAGGATTTTTCGGATAGGCTCTAAAGAGGTTTTGGGGAAATTTTTGTAAAAAATTTTCCCAAAATAAAAATCTCTTTAACTCCCATAAGGAGAGTCAATATGCGTTTTCTTTTGGATGAAAGAACTTCAGAAGAAATCTATTATAGAACATTAGAGCTTGCCCAGATGTATTGCCCACTTTGGGCTAAAGACTGGCCCAAGGATCTTTCTCAACTAGCCTACCAAAAAGACCTGAGGCTGAGTATGCTTAAGCTTTTTGGCAAACTCACAGAATCTATCTTGCAAGAATACAACAAGATTCCTGAAAAATACCGCATTGCTTTTTTAGACTTGATGGGAACTCATTTATTGCCTGCCAACCCTGCCATTGTCCCACTTTCTTTTAGTCTTGCGCAAGGGGCTTATCAATCCTACATTCCCCAGGGAACTGGCGTTGCATCTAGTGTTAATCCAGAGGTTGTATTTGAAACTGCTCAAAGCCTTACTGTCGCAAAAAACTCTTTAAGTTCGCTGTATTCTATCAATCCATGGCAAGATAAATATACAGACCATGAAGCTTCTTGGAAAAAGGGATTGCCCTTTTATGTTTTTAGCAACGACAATGCAGAAAAGAGCATGGAACATGCCATGTTTTTGGGGGACAGAATGCTATTGGATTTTATCAAGCCAGTGGCATTAAAATTAGAAATAAAGGCAAAGGGAGAAAATCTGGTTGAATATTTCCAGGAATGGTTTGATGGAGAAGGAAAAAAGCTAAAGGCCAATGTTTTTATGGAAAAGGATACTTTAATCGTAGATTTTAAAGAAATTAAGCCTTTTTCCAAAACTCAGATCCAGGAAGAAGAAAACTTCTGGCTTATAGTCAAGCCATCTGCTTTTAAAGACAGAATCGCTGTTCCTTTTCCTGGGGATGAAAAAAAAGATTCTGGGTTGCCTGAAATTCATGAAATCACAGCCAATATACAAGTCTCTAGTTTGCTACCCATGTTTGTTATTGCAAACGATGTGATTGTGGACTTTAAAAAAGGTTTTTTCCCCTTTGGCGAAACACCCAAAAAAAAGGATGCTCTTTACATTTCCTGCAAAGAGTTTTCTAAAACGAATTCCTTGCTCTCTCTAAATGTGACTTTGGAAAAACCCCTTAAGCACATCAATCCTGATTCTCCTTTTTTAGTAGCAGAAGATATTGTCCGGCCAGATCTTTTACTCAGTAAGCTTCTCAGCAATTTCGACATGGTAGGCAGGTATGTCCAGGAAAAGTTCAAAAAAGAAGAGATGCAAAAATTGCAAGAAGAAGCCAATAAAGAAAATATTATAGCCTTTCTTCTGAGTTCTCTGAATAGCCTTATCCAAGAGCCATCTTTCTATGATCCAGGCCGTTTTTTTAAAACAACATTAAGAAGATCTACCCAGGAACTGCTCAAAAAAAATCCCAAAGAGGCAGAGCTTTTAAAGCTAAACCGAATGCTACTGGAAGACTCTTATAATGAAGACATCATCAAACAAAAAAATGTAAGCCTTGTTTGGGAATATTGGGATGGAGAAACATGGAAATATCTGGGAAAAAAAGAATGGGAAGACACAACCAAAGCTTTCACAAGAAATGGAAAAATTTCCTTTTTGTGTCCTTCCATGGCCTTCACAGAAATCAATGGACTCTACGGCCAATGGATTCGAGCCTTTATACAAGAGGATAGCTATGGAGAGCTTGGTGGGTTTGTAAAGACAAAAGATCTTTATGAAATTCTAAAGGATTCGCCAGAAACCATAGACAAACTCCTAAAAGAAGGGATTACTTCTGGCTACCAATATCAGCCGCCAGCATTCACTCCTCCTTTTGTTCAGTCCCTTCTTGTGGATTATTCTTTTCAGGCTAAAAAATGGGAAAAGATCACAAAATATAACAACTTTGAATATGAAAATGTTTCTGCCTCAGAAAAAGGCTTTCAGCCCTATAAAGCATGGAATATTCCTGATCCTGCTCTATTTTTAGGATTTTCTGAAACTATAGCGGATTTGCCTTTAACGCTCTATTTTGCCATGAATGAAATTTACCAGGCAGAGCAGGAAAAGGTTCTTTTCCGAGAGGGAAATCTTTTAAGAGAAAGCAAGGTTGACAATGTAGATTGGCAATATTTTAATGGTTTAGAATGGAAAGACTTGCAAGTAGAAGAAGGAAATATCCTGTCTGGAGGAGGGGGAATTACACAATTCTATGGGCCACCAGATATACAGAAAAAAACTTTGTTTGGAAAAAAACTTTACTGGATCAAAATTTCTTGCAAGAGCAACCGAAAAGACAATTGGGTACTATGTCCCTGGGTTAAGGGAATCTTTTTCAATACAGTATGGGCTTACCATTACCTGACTATCAAAAAAGAATTGCTTGGCTCAGGGAACGGAGCAGCCAGCCTTACTCTAACTTTTTTGAATAAACCTGTACTCCCAGGCCAAACTATCATCGTCCGTGAGAACGAATTGCCTACTTCGGAAGAAAGAAAAATTATAGAAGAGGAAGAGGGTAAAAATGCTATACAGGTTCTGGAAGTTTCAGGCAAAAAAGAAATATGGGTACAATGGCATGAAGTGCAGGATTTTGTGGAATCAAGACCTTTAAGCCGCCACTATGTATTAAACCGCATTCAAGGTACAGTGCTTTTTGGAAATGGGGAAAGAGGGATGATCCCCCCAAAAGGCAGCCAAAATATCGTTGCCAAAGAATATAAAAGCGGCGGAGGGGAAAAAGGCAACCAGGATACTGGAACTATAACTACGCTAACATCTGCTATTCCCAATATCAAAGGCGTAGAAAATCCTGTCCCCTCTGTTGGAGGAACAGACCAGGAAGATTTCAACAGAGCAGCCCAAAGAGGCCCAGGTGCTGTCAAAAACCTGGATCGCGCAGTGACAAAAGAGGATTTTGAATGGCTTGCTCTACAGTTTCAGGAAGTGGCTAAAGCAAAGTGTATAGAGACGCAACGAGGAAAAATTTCGCTTGTGGTTGTTCCAAAAACCCCAAGAGAGCTGAAGCCCAAAAAAGTTTTGTTAGACTTAATCAAACGGTATTTAGAAAAAAGATCCCTCATAACCCTAAAGGGCAAAATCGAAGTGGAAGGGCCTGATTATACAGAAGTCAACGCAGACATCACTGTAAAAATTCTGTCTATGGGTGAAAGCAGTCGAATTTCTGAAGCTATCCAAAAAAAAATCCATGAATTTCTCCATCCTGTCAAAGGCGGTTACAATAACCAGGGATGGGATTTTGGAGAAAAAATCTATGTGGTGGATATAGGCTCTTCTATCAGCAAGATAGAAGGCATAGACTATATCCAGAAAATCGTTCTGAAAAAAATGGAAAGTTCTTTTGTCAAGGAAGAGGCTTCAGGAGACAAAAAAGGCTTCATTTCTCTGGATAAAAAGGCTTTACCCTATTGTGGTAAAGTCACTGTAATCACTACCAACTAGACAGATGCAAAGCTCTGGCAACTTTTTAGCTTTTTAGTTGACAGTCCAAAATTTATTTTATATGATAAAATATAGATAAGAACCGAAATGTTTTCAGCAAATAGGCTTTAGCCCTGTTCGTTTAGATGCTTTCTTACTAACTTTTTTTTTCTCTTGGAAAACAGAGAGGTCCCAGTTTTGATTATATTTTTAAAGGCAGGAAATATGAGATATCCCCAATTCATCTGCTGTTTTGTGTTAATTTTTTGTTTGATGTTTTCAGGATGTTGCCCTCAAAAAACATTGGATACAAAAAGCAAACAGCCTATAAACAAAGAAAATTCAGCTTATTATCAAACCAAATCATCTTTGACAAAGCAAGCTAAGGCACAAGTCAAAGCAGAGTCTATGAGAATCGCTTTTTCCGCTCCTGTTGTTATGGTAAACAACAAAAAAGCTGAGAAAAAAGATTCTGAAATGCAAGATTTTGTTGAAATTTCCTTCCCTCAGAACTCAATCCAGAATATTGTTCTTACTGTACTCGATTCTGAAGGCATGGAACACAATCTTTATGGTGAGTTAAAAGTTTTTAAATATTCTGCCTATAGTGCTCCCCAAGGTGAAAAGCCAGAATTGGTAGTGGTTGCTCCTGAAGAACCAGAATATACCTATTCAAGTATTCTAAAAAATGGATATGGCGAATTTACAGTAAGAGAGCAAATCCAAGATCCTGAAAAAGGAGAATTGAAAAAGGGAGAAGTTCTTCTTCATCTTATTTTAGGCACGAAAAAAAAAACTAGCCAGGGAATAGAATTTGGTTTTCGCGAAGGAGCCATTGACACCGTAGAAGGCCAAAAGGCTCCTGTCTCTTTTTTATTTAAAGAAAATAGCAAAAATATTTTACACCTTAGTATGGGTGAGGAGCAAACTCAACTAGAAGGTGAATTAAGAGTCTATAAAGGAAACGATTATACACAAAGATCTATCGTTTGGATTACAGTAGATGAAGAATATAAAAGCTATCTGCTTAGCAAAGGGGGAAGCTTGACTTTGGCATTGTATATTCCTTCTTTGGAAACAAGACAATTCAAAACAACGACCATTGTTGTCTCCCCCGACCAAGACCCAGCTATGTTAGCAAAGAAATATGGCGCAATGGTAGGTCTTTTAAAACTCAGGAGGCTGAGATGATGAGAATTGTATTTTTTCTAATCATTGTCCTCTTTACAGGATGTCAGATGAAACAAGCCGACATCCAGGTTCTTGGAAGCAAAGAGGTTCAACCAACGTTACAACAAGAAAATCAGGAATTTGTCGTCAATGGTGGAGTGGGAAGCACTGAAGTACAATATTTAGATGAAAAAGGCGTTCAAAGAAAAGCTATTTCCAATGTTGTAAGAGTTCCAATAAAACAGCTTTGCGATGAAATCAAACCGCCCATAGTGGAAGAAGTCAAGCCCATTGAAATTCCTGAAGAAGCTGCTCCTATTACAAAATATTATGAAACAAAAGTAGAAACCTTTTCCAGCAATACCATTGCATCAGCATATCGCTTGCCCGATGTTGCTTTTCAAACAAAGGCTTTTGTTCCAAGAAAACCACCCCAGATTGAATTGAAAAAGGCAACCGATGAGGAAATGCTGTGCTGCGACAGGCAGATGACTTTCAGAATTCAATATACCAATGTTGGTGGGGATAATGCTTACGATGTAGAAATTTATGATGTGATTCCTGCTCGTGTAGTATATGTAGAAGAGACAGCAGGGGCAGACCCCCATCCTGCAAAATTGGAAATAGATCGTAACCAGGATTCTATAGCACAAAAGATTACCTGGCGTATACCAGGCCCTATTCCTCCTGATGGAACAGGCGAAGTCTATTACACTGTAGTTTGTCCCAGACCCTATCCTAAACTTTCTTGCAGTGTTAGCTTTTCTCCTGTTTTCCTGAAAGTAGGAGAAGAAGGCAAAGTCATTTGCCGTGTTACCAATAGTGGAAATGGTGTAGCTCAAGATGTAGAGCTTTTCATAACGATTCCTCAAGGTTTGGAATATAAAGGCCATTCTGTTGGAATGCAGGAAAACATAAGACTTGGAAATATCGAACCACAGCATGTCATTGAAAAAGAATTGCTTGTAACGATGAGAGCAGGTGGTAAACTAGATGATATTGTAGCTAGAATCACGGCTGCGAATTCTACAGGCTGTGAATGCTCTGTGCCTCCTACTCCTGTACTGACAATTGAAAAAGATGGGCCTGAGCTGATTACCAACCGTCTTCCCATAGAATACACAATTGCAGTAAAGAACGCTGCCACCAAAAACGCCTCTGCTACCAATTGTGTTCTAACAGACAAGCTTCCTGCTTTTACCGATTTCAAATCAGCAAGTCTGGATGGTATCTATGATAAAGAATCGCACACCGTAACCTGGCATTTAGGAACGCTAAAGCCTGGCGATACTGCATCAAGATCGGTAATCGTAATTCCCCAGAAGGCAGGTGATTTTGTAGACCATGCACAAGTAAGCTGCGATGAAGGAATTACTGTGACAGACACAGCAAGAACTTTAGTTCGTGGAATTACTGCATTGGGTGTATCCAAATACGATACAGAAGATCCTGTTGAGGTAGGCAATACTACAACATACATTGTTGATGTGGTTAATGAAGGCTTCAAAGAAGCCACAGGGCTGCAAGCTGTAACAGAAATTCCAGAAGGGGCAGAATTCGTAGATGCTCAAGGCCGCGATGAAGAAGGCAATATCATTGCTTTTAGTGCTTCGGGAAATAAAGTTACTTTTGAAAAATATCCCTCTTTGATGCCTAATGCAAAAATTGTCTATAAAGTTACCGTCAAAGTAAAAGCGGCTATGAATTTGCTTTGCATTACAAACATTACTTACAATGAGTTCAGCAAAACTATCATAGTCGAAGAGCCTACTCATTCCTACCAAGAATAGCAGGACTAGAATATGAAATCAAGAAACTTTACAATGCCTTATGTTTTTTTTCTATGCCTTTTGTCGTTTTTGGGGTGCACAAGCTTGAACCAGGACAATACTCCCTATTGGAAGAGTGAAACGATTCGCTCAACAGGTTTTGGGAGTGGTTCAGGCATGGATAACCCAGGGCAACAAAAGCTAATGGCTCAACGCGCTGCTAAAATAAATGCTATCAATAGTTTAGTTTTGCAGATTAAGAATTTGCCAGTAGGCGATAGCAAAGCAGGAAATTATCTTCCTCCTGAGTGGCAGCCAAAGGGTTTTGTTGAAGAATCAGTAGCCCATCAAAGCGATGGGGTTTGTATCACTACTTTAACGATGCCGCTAGAAGAAGTGTGGCAAATTGTTAACAAAAATTTACAGAAATAAGACACAAATTAAGCAGCGAGCAGTTTACGTGAACATCATGCGTGTTCAGTTTTAATAGCTTATCTTGCAATAGATTATATCATCCAATCAAGGATAAGAAGAGCGTAGTGTAAGCCTTCTGTAAGGAATCAAAAACAGTACAGCCTGGCAAATCAAAAAATTGGATTCAACTCTTGAGCCTGGCA
>JABWCH010000074.1 GCA_013359215.1 Candidatus Brocadiia bacterium
TGGGTAATTATGGGTCACCATTCTTTTTTTATGCTAGGAATCCACAATATGATTGAACATTCCAACAAAGAAGAATCCAGATTGTTCCTTTCCCCCCAAAGCAAAATAGGAATCCTGAACAGAGGCGAATCGGCTGTTCGGTGTATTCGAGCGATCAAAGAATACAATGCTTCTTTCCATACACAGTTTTCCAATGTTGTTTTTTTCCTGGACTCAGAAAGGGAAAATCTTTTTGTAAAAGAAGCAGATAAAGCATACCCATTTTCCTCTTTACCATATTTTAAAGACTGTAAAGGCAGCCCTTATCTCGAACAAGAGGCGATCATCCTGGCATTGAAGAAAGCAGGATGCGATGCAGTATGGCCTGGTTGGGGGTTTCTTTCCGAAAATGCCTCTTTTGTAAAAAGGTTAGAGGAAGAAAGAATTGTATTCCTTGGGCCATCGTATCATTCTATGTCTTTATTGGGAAGCAAAATAGGCGCGAAGGCCATTGCAAAAAAAGCCCAGGTACCACTCTTGCCTTGGAGCGAAGGGCCAATCAAAAGCTATGAAGAAGCCAAAACCATGGCAGAAAAGATAGGGTATCCTGTCATTGTAAAAGCTTCGAATGCAGGCGGTGGGCGAGGAATAAGGATTGTAAAAAAACCAGAAGATCTGGAAACCCAATATCTTTCAGCAAGAGACGAAACCCTCAGAATTACAGGAGATGAAATTCTTTTCATAGAGCGTTTGGTAGAAAAGGCACGCCATCTGGAAGTCCAGGTTTTGGCAGACAAACATGGGAATGTATTTACTTTTGGAGCAAGGGATTGTTCTGTTCAAAGGCGAAACCAAAAAATCATCGAAGAAACCCCTCCGCCTACAATCGATGCTGCGATTATAAAAAATATGGAAGAATCCGCCCAAAGGCTCATGAAAGAAGCAAGGTACGAAAGCGCGGGAACAGTAGAGTTTATTTATGATTTGCCCAGGAACGAATTCTATTTCATGGAAGTCAACACGCGACTTCAGGTGGAACATCCTATCACAGAGCAAATCTACGGAATTGATCTTGTGAAAATGCAAATCCATGTTGCTATGGGCGGCAAGGTCGATGGAAAATCTTATTTTCCAAGAGGTTCTGCCATTGAAGTTCGATTGAATGCAGAAGATCCAGACAAAGAATTTATACCAGCACCAGGGCGTATTTCTTTATACAGAATTCCTTCTGGGCCTGGCATCCGAGTGGATTCAGGAGTAGAGGAAGGAAGCACAATTCCCAAAGAATTCGATTCCATGATCGCCAAGATCATCGCTCATGGAGAAAATCGACTAGAAACGCTTGCCAGACTCAAACGCTCTCTCGAAGAAATTAAGGTAAAAGTAGAGAGCGGCACAACCAACCGTTCTTTTTTGCTGGAATTGATCCGTTCCGAAGAAATACAAAGAGGTGCTGTACATACAAGATTTGTAGAAGAAATGCTTGCTGAACGGCCTCATAGCATCAACAGAAAAGATTGGGATATTGCCCTGGTTGCCTGCGCCATTGAGCTATATCGAAGAGAATACACAAGCGAGCTCCTGAATTTCAAGCAACAAATGAGCAACACAGAGATCCCAAGGGAAATCCAGCCATCCTATGGCCGAGAGGTCAGTTTGAGCCTGCAAGGATATACATACATCTTTTGGGTGAAATCTCTTTTGGAAAACCTTTTCTGCCTTGGCTTTGAAGGAAATTTTATCACAGTGGAATACATTCGTAAGGGAGAAGAAGTTTCCCTGGTTCATCGGGATAACATCTATCGCATTCAGACAGTAGAAAGAGGCAATCTCTTGCAATGCGAAGTCAATGGTGTTCCTCATACATTGGAGCTAAATTCTGGGGGTATTGTAAGCGCACCTTCGCCTGCTATGGTAGTTTCTTTAGCTATATCGCCTGGTCAATCGGTAAAGCAAGGGGCTTTGCTTCTTACTTTAGAGGCCATGAAAATGGAAATTCTGGTTCTTGCTCCTCAGGATGGCTTTGTAAAAAATATTTTAGTGCGTCAGGGAGAGCAAGTGGCAGCAGGACAGCCTATGGTACAGCTTCAAAGCAAAGACCAGACAAGAAAAACTTCGAAGCAAACGAAAATTTCTTTTGATCGACTTATAGAAAAAGAAGACACTTCGGAATACTACAGACTTTTGCACGAACTAAAAGCCCTTTTTCTGGGCTATGACTCCAAGTCTTCCTTTGATCTTTTGCAGCATCTTTTGAAATTAGCAAGACAAAAACCAGAATTTTCTCTTTCTCTCGCTGCTACGATGATAGAGCTTCTGAAAGTCTATGTGGATTTAGAAAAGCTTTTCTGCCCTGAAAAACTAGCAGCAGAAGGGTTTGCCCAGCCCGTTGACTACCAGGAAATGCTGGCCCATTTTTTCAAAAGAAAAATCGAAAGAAAAAAAGGATTGCCCGAAATATTCATCAAAGATTTGGAAAAGGCCATTTCCTGGTATCCTTTAGAAAGCCAGGAAGAAGAAAATATATACTCCAGAGCACTTTTCCGCATATACAAGTCCCATAATATCATCGCAGAAAAGCAGGAAATGGTTCGATCTATATTGTTTGCTATGGAAGAATCTTTTTCGGATTTGGGGCAGACATACCCAGAGCTTGGTGATATACTAGATAAAATCGTGGAGATTTCGCAAATACAAAATCCTACTCTGGCAGACACAGCAATCCATGCACGATATTATCTCATGGATCGTGTTCTCTTAAAACAATTCCAGCAAGACAGCCAGGAAAAAATCCACCATCTCTTTGACTTGCTGCTAGAAAATATAGGAGAAAGCAAAGAAAGAAACGATATAATCCAAAAAATCATCGATTCAGGGCATTCCATTTTGTATGATCTTTTGAAGCTAGGCATGTCTTCTGATGAAACCAGGCAAAAGCTTGCTCTGGAACTCGCAGGTCGTTTGTTCAATAGAGATCGGGAGTTCGTTCAAGGTAACTTTCTGGAGCTTCCGCTGGTAAAGTTTTATTCTTTGCAAAGTGTAGAACAAGAAGCCCGTTACCAAACGCTGGTTAGCATTGTGGAAGCGGAAAATTTTACGCAAGCCGTCCAAAGCTTAAAAGAACATCTAAAGAGTCCAGAGTATTCTCTCAATCCGCCTGAAGTTCTTTTGCTTGTCCCCTTTCCTAATGAAAATATGCAGAAAAAGCAGGAGGAATTCTTTGCTTTGCTTCAGAATGATCCTCTCCGCGCCTCCTGGGTATGCCTTGGTTGCTTTTCCAGCAAAGGCTGCTATGTATATAAGACTTTGGGAAAAGATGGCAAAGAAGATATGCTTAAACAATACTTCCATCCCCTGGCTTTCCGTGAGCTGAGAGTACACCGTTTTGCCAATTTTCAGCTTAAGCTGTTTTACCAAAGCGAATCTGTATATCTTTTCCTGGCAACATCCAGGCAAAATCCCAAAGATGAAAGATGGATCGCTCTTGTGGAAGTACCTGCTTTGTACGTGAAATTAGCCCCAGACAAAAGTATCAATAGGATTGTAGGATTAGAGCATGCTTATATGGAAGCCATCTATGCCATGCGTGCGCAGCAGGCAAAAAGAGAAAAAAGGCTATTTTGGAATAGAATCATCCTCCATACCAGGTTTCATTTGCAAGTTGGTTTAAAGCAAATCGAAAAATATGCCTGTCGCATTGCCCCAAGAACAGCAGGTCTTGGACTGGAGAAACTGGTTGTCTATGCGCCAAGAAGGAAAAAAATAGAGAGCAAGGCCAGCGAAGTGGAGCTGCTCTTTGAAAACATTTGTGGCTCTCATTTTACCATGAGATGGCGTTATCCTTCGGATATACTCTTGCAAACTTTGGACAACTACGTCGATAAAGTGGTAAGAGCAAGACAGAGGGGAACGGTATATCCCTATGAAATCATAAAACTAGTTACAAACAAGGGATATTCAGGAAATGATATTCTGCCAAAAGGAGATTTTGAAGAGTTTGATGTTGTCCATGATTCTATAACAGGAAAAGACAAGACTATTTCTGTTTCCAAAAGATCTTATGGTGAGAATAGCAGCAATGTTGTTTTTGGAATCATCACAAACTATCCTCAAGATTGCCATTATGAATTGAAAAGAGTCTTGATTCTTTCTGATCCTACTGTGGATATGTGTTCTTTGGCAGAAGAAGAATGCAAAAGGGTTATCGCCGCGATTTCCCTGGCAGAAGAAAGAGGCATTCCTGTAGAATGGGTTCCCATATCAGCAGGTGCTAAAATCGAAATGAACAGTGGAACAGAAAACCTGGATTGGACAGCCCGTGTTATCAAGAAAATCATTGAGTTTACCCAAAAAGGGGGAGAAATCAATATTCTTGTTACAGGGATCAACGTAGGTGCGCAGTCTTACTGGAATGCGGAAGCAACCATGCTCATGCACACTAAAGGCATTCTAGTCATGACAAACGATGCCTCAATGCTGCTGACAGGAAAAAAGGCTCTGGATTTTTCTGGAAGCGTTTCTGCTGAAGACAATATCGGAATTGGTGGCTTAGAACGCATTATGGGGCCAAACGGACAGGCGCAGGTAGGCGAAAAAAGCCTTACCGATGCCTATCTAAGCCTTTTCCGCCATTATAATTTTGTATATGCACAGAAAGGGAGCTTTTACCCTGAGCGTCACAGTACAGCAGACCCTCTGGACAGGGATGTATGCCTTATGCCTTATAAAGATACATTAGAACAAGGCTTCAAAAAAATAGGCGATATTTTTAGCAAAGAATGCAATCCTGAAAGAAAGAAGCCTTTTGATATGCGGCAGGTAATGGCGGCTGTAATCGACCAGGATAAAGGATACTTTGAGCGATGGGCCAACATGAAAGACGCAGAAACGGCGATTGTATGGGAAACAAGATTAGGCGGACATGCCATAGGAATGATTGGCATTGAAAGCAGACCCCTTACAAGAGTTGGATCTATTCCTAACGATGGGCCAAGGTATTGGAATGGAGGCACGCTGTTCCCTCTCTCTTCTAAAAAGGTAGCAAGAGCAATCAATGCTTTTAGCAACAGACTTCCTCTAGTTGTCATGGCAAACCTTTCTGGTTTTGACGGATCACCAGAATCTTTGCGTAAATGCCAGTTGGAGTATGGAGCAGAAATCGGGCGTGCTGTTGTCAACTTCAGGGGGCCGATTGTTTTTGTTATAGTAGCCAGGTATCATGGCGGGGCCTATGTTGTTTTTTCCCGTATGCTCAATCCTCTTCTCAAGGCTATAGCTTTGGAAAACACATACGCTTCTGTAATTGGTGGAGCACCAGCAGCAGCCGTTGTTTTTCCTAAAGTGGTATTGAGAGATACGACTTCTGATCCAAGAATCATAGAAGCCCAGCAAAAGCGCAAAGAAGCTGCTATCAGCAAAAAGGATTTTGATGTCTTGTTCCAGAAAGTCTACTCAGAAAAACAGTCTGCTCTAGCCCAAAAATTCGATAAGATCCACTCTGTTGAGCGGGCCAAAAAAGTAGGCTCTATCGATGATATTATAGCACCTTGCCAGCTTCGCCCCTATTTGATCCAGAGCATTGAGGATGGAATGCTCTTGTTCCAAGACCAGGTGCGTTGCGTATAACCTAGCTGCCAATTTAATAAAAGGAGGTTTTGGGGGAAGAAATTTTTTGCAAAAATCTTCCCCCAAGAAAAATCCTATGGTTTTTGTAGAAATTGCCTTTTGGATTCTAGTGGCGGGTTTTTTTGCTGGCTTGGAGACAGGGGTCTATTCTGTCAACAAGCTAAGGCTACGTTTGCAAATGGAAAAACAAGAAATTTCTCAAAATATAAAAATTTTACACGGGTTGCTCCAGGACAAAGAAGGACTGATTTATTTAGCCTTATTGTATACCAATTTAGGAATCCATATTGCAAGTGCTACAGCAACATCCTACATAGAGTCTTTTTCTTTTTCTGTAAGATCAGATATACTCGCTACTTTGCTTTTAACACCCTTTATTTTTATATTCAGCGAAACAGTGCCTAAAAATGTTTTTTGCAATAAAGCAGATGCTCTGCTATATCGTCTTTCCTTTTTCATCGCCTTTTTAAAAAAAATTTCCTTGCCTTTTTTGTGGTTGCTAAAAGGGATAACAAAAATTTTTTTCTTCTTTATTGCAAAAGAAGAAAACGATGAAGAAACTTCTTTGAGCAGGGTTCAGATTTCTAAAATATTTTCTACAGAATCCCAGGAAAATTTGCTAAGTTCTTATCAAAAAAATATCGCTGGCAAAATCATGAAAATGGAAGAAGTCCCAGTAGAAAAAATCATGATTCCTTTTAGCCAGGTTTCTTTTTTATCGCAAGACTTTAATATTCAAGACCTTACAGATAAAACAAAAGAAACAGGTTTTACCCGCTTCCCTGTTTATAGTGAAAAAGAAGAAAAAGTTTTGGGTATTGCTAATTTTTATGATATTTATTATACTGATGTAGGTAATAAAAAAACATCTTTACATTCTGTTGTCTATGTACAAAACAATCGTTCCGTGCGAGAAGCGTTAAATCTTTCTTCTCGCCATAAAAAGCCTATGTTGGTTGTCATTGATAGCAACCAAAAAATTTTAGGCATTGTTACAGTAACAGACTTAATCAAATACTTTGTGGGAGTACTTCCTGCATAAGAAAATTCTGAAAGGCAATTCTTTGAAAAAAGAATGTATCGATATTGGAGCAAACCTGACAAGCCCTTCTTTCCACGAAGATTTAGAAGAAGTCATAGATCGCGCCGTTATAAATGGCATAAAAACCATGATTATAACAGGAACAAGCATTCGGGCTAGTCATGAAGCATTAGAGCTTGCTAAAAAGAAACCAGGCATACTCTATTGCACTGCTGGTGTTCATCCTCACGATGCTCGCCATTGCAATGATAGGACGCTAGAATCCCTAAAATGCTTAAGCGAAAATAAAGAAGTGGTGGCTTTGGGTGAGTGTGGACTTGACTACAATCGGAATTTCTCACCTCCTGATGTCCAGGATTACTGGTTTGAAGCTCAAATCGAACTCGCTTGCCATTTAAAAAAGCCTCTTTTTTTGCATGAAAGAGATGCTCACAATAGCTTCTTATCTATTTTAAAAAAGCATAGAGAAAAGCTTCCACAAACTGTGGTTCATTGCTTTACTGGAAATGAACAGGAATTAAAAGCCTATATTTCTCAAAATTTTTATATTGGAATCACAGGATGGATTTGCGATGAAAGAAGAGGGGTTCATTTGAGAAATATTTTAAAATATATTCCTCTGGATCGCCTTATGATAGAAACAGACGCGCCATATCTTCTCCCACGTACTATGCCTAGAAGACCCGCATCAGGGCGCAATGAACCAGCTTTTTTGCTATATACTTTGAAGATGGTGGCTTCGTGCTTAAAAAAAAGCGAGGAAGAAATTGCTAGTATAACCACAGAAAATGCAAAAAAATTTTTCGAAATACCATGATTTTGCATTTTGGATTTCATGTAGATAGAAAAAAAAATAAGGAAATGTAGACTATGGGACTTTGCTTAGAACTTTTTAAAGCTTGTTGTGCTTCTGTCGCTAAAATGGTTACTTTTGCTTCCTTAGATCCTATGTTTGGGCAGCCTAGCTTTACAGCTCTAGCTTATTTAAAGCAACATCATATTTCCTTTGATGAAATACGAGCTTATTATAGAGAAGCCTTGCAAAAGGGTTCTTATATGCTAGAAATGGCTTTCCTGGAATCTGAAGGAATGGAAGAAAATTTTCTTACTCCTTTCTTGGAAAAGTATACGGAAGATAAAAAGAATTTTCGCAGCCGTCTTATCAATATATGCCAGAAACTAAGGAATGAAGACACAGTCGATGAGCTAGTCAATGCACTGGAAGACCACCATATCGAAAAAGCGTTTCAGGAAATCAGCATATCTTCCAGTCTTTTTGCATCCCCTGATGCCTTTCTTTTTTACCTGAATAAAATTACAGGTTTGGAAACTACAGACAATGCCTTCGTATTTCTTGTAAATCAGGGTATTTTATTCCAGGCTATAGACTACCAACTTCGCTATTTATGCTTCAGCGACAATCGTCTCAAAAATATTGCAGGCATCACAAGCTATAGCAAAATGAAGCTGAGACTTAGCCTTACATCGAAAAATATTTCTGATAAGCAAAGACAGAAAGCCCAGGCAAGCCAACAAGAATCGTCTTTGCTGGAGGCAGAAATCAAAGAATACCAAAATGCTTTAAAAAAAATGAATGATTTTATAGAAGAACAAAAGGGAACACTAGATTCTTTGAACAAAGCAATCAGCCAGCTAGAACAGCAAATAGGACATGAAATTTTTGAAAAAGTTAAAGAATTTAATTCTTCGCAGGGAAGATCCAAAAAAGACATAGGAGATGCAGGAAATATTACAGAATCCCTTGAAGAAGTGCAGCGGCTTACAAAACAAGCCATAGAAATTTTAGGCAATGATCGAATCGATTTTTCCCATAACCTTATGGGGCCTGTTTTAGAAAACCAGCGTTCTAAAATAGAAAAGGCCAAGAGTCTTTTTGAAAAAATTCCCAATAGCCATCCTCATAAAGCATCTCTTTCAAATCGACTAGGCGTAATATTGAATGCTTTAGGTTTGCCTGATAAGGCAGCAGAATATTTTAGAAGGGCTCTTGTTTTACTTCCTGCTTCAAGCAGGCAAGAACGCTCTCCCATAGAAAGCAACCTTTTTTATGCACTTTTGAATAAAGGAAGCTTTGATGCTGCGTTAAAATATATGATCGAATCGCTGGAAGCTGGCAGCGAAGAATGTAACCTTTTTGATGTAGAACGCTATCTCCCTAAAAAAATTCTGGGCGTAGGAGGCATGGGTGTTACTTTTCTTTGCGATGATGTTTATGAAGAAAGGCTTTCTGTTGTAAAAACTCTTTGGCGATATGCTTCTGGAGGTTTAAAGGAAGTATTCTCAGAGGCTTTTACGGCTAAAAAAATCGAAAACGATCATATTATTAAAATCTATGACATAGGAAGACACCGAGCAAACCGCCCTTTCATTGTTATGGAGTATTGTTCTGGGATTGATTTACAGAAATATGTTTGTGAAACATTGAAGGGTAGTCCCTTGAGTGTGGAAGAATCCTTAAAAATCGTAGCAGAAGTAGCAAAAGGATTGCAAGTAGCACACCACCAGACTCCCCCTATCATCCATAGGGATATAAAGCCAACGAATATATTGTATTCTCCTGATACAGGCCAGGTAAAAATCATTGATTTTGGAATTGCATGCATGCTTCCTGACCCTGAGCAAATCAGCCGATCCATCACTCGTTCTTCAGGAAGTGTGATTGCTAAAAATATTGCTGGTACGTGGGGATATATGGCACCAGAGCAGCAAAGAGGAGAAGCTCAACTGACTTCGAAAAGCGATATATTTAGTTTGGGAAAAACTCTTATGTTCCTCCTGACAGCAAAAACTCCTCCGCCTGAAAATATTTTCGCGTTAAAGCCAGAAATCCGAGATCAAGTCGGAGAATTAGTCGGCTATTGTCTTATGCCCCATTCTGAGGAAAGGTATTCTATTGATCAGGTTTTAGAAAAAATAGAAGAATTACAAAAAATGCAAAAAAAACAAAATTTAAATTTTTCAGAATCATCTAAAAAAAATTCTAAGCAAGAGCTTCCTTCTATTTCTAAAAATGAGCTTACAGAAGAATTTTTAGGACTTCCTGATGAACTTTCCATAGAAAATGAATCATGGGATTTGGAAGAAAAGGAAGAAATGGAAGCCATTGAAGCACAATCCCAAGAAGATATGGAAGAAATCAAGATTGAAAAAAAATCTCTATCCGAAGACTCTCCTTCAGAAGAAATTTTAACACCTATATCCTTTGAAGATATTCCACAGCAAACACAAAAAGCTGTCGAAGAGCTTGCTTCCGATGCATTAGAAGATTTTGCTGAAATAGAAGAGATTGAATCTAAAGTGGTTTCTTCTGTTGAAATAACCCAATATCCTGTTAGCGAATCACCACAAGCTCTTTTTGATTCAGCATCTTTTGAAACGCAGGAAGAAGTGCATTCTGAAATAGTCGAAGAAATTGTCTCTTCTGATTTAACTGATTCCATGGTGATTTCCCCCCATGATGATACCACAGACTCAGAACCATCAGAAATCGAAATCCATGATGGTTTTGATTTGTCGATGGATTCAGCACAAGAGCAAACGAACGTAGAAGATGAAAATACTTTTGCTACACAATGGGAAGAAAGCGTATCTTCTGAGGAAGAAAGCCAAAGCCAAGAAAGCGCGAATGAAGAAGAGCCTCTTTCTAGCCACGTTTCTTATGAAATCGACGATTTCCCCGCGCCCATGGTATCCAAAGAAGAAGACGGCCTTTTAAAGCCTTCAGCCCCTTTCGACAAGATCAATTTACCAGCAGGGTATATCAAAGAATCTGATTTGATTATATGCGAAAAAGATGGAGCAACTATGGTCTATGTCCCTGCTGGTACTTTTAGCATGGGGTACGAAGGCAGCAATTCCACATTCGCAGAATCCCCCGCCCATGAAGTTTATCTGGATGGCTATCTTATCGATCAGTGTCCTGTGACATGGTATCAATACAACCATTTCTGCGAAGAAACAGGGCGTAAAACTCCTCCACAGGAATGCTGGGAAATGGACGATGCCCAACCTGTTATTAATATTTCCTGGGAAGATGCAAATGCTTACGCAGAATGGGCAGGAAAAGCTCTTCCTACAGAAGCCCAGTGGGAAAAGGCGGCAAAAGGTGGATTCTATTTCGATGGCGATGATAGCAAACAGCAAAGAAACCATCTTCCTGACCGCAGATTTACCTGGGGAAATATCCTTCCTAATCAGGGTGAAGAATGGCTTGCCAACTGCGTAGGAGAACCAATGTATGGTCAAAGAAGCCCTTCTCCTGTTGGCTTATATCTCCAGGGATCGTCACCTTATGGATGCTTGGATATGTGCGGAAACGTTTGGGAGTTCTGCCAGGATTGGTTCTTGGATACCTATTACAAAAGCTGTCCGAATCGAAACCCTAAAGGCCCTAAAAATGGAGCAGGAAAAGCCATCCGAGGAGGGGCATGGAACAGCGAAGTGGATAAAATCACTACAACCTATCGTTCCTGGATGGAGCCAAACGATTGGTGGAATATCATAGGATTCCGAACTGTAAAAGCATTGAGCCAGCTATAATCATTTTGCGATGTTACAGCTTTTCTCTTCTGGATTGTATAAAAAGTCCATAAAAAAGGAGAGAAAAGCCATAAAAAGATATTAAAGAGGTCTAATATGAAGCGAATGTATGTCGAAATTTCAAAGTGCATTGCCTGCAACACATGCCAGTTAGCTTGCTCCTTCTCCGAGTTTAAACCAGGCCAAAATATGAGAAGCACGCGCGTGCATGTATATAAAATGAAAGAAGAAAAGGGTGTTCCTATTCTATGTCTACAATGCGAAGAAGCCGCCTGCGTTAAAGTTTGCCCCACACAAGCCCTTTTTCGCAACGAAAGCCTGGGCATTGTCGATGTAGACCAAGAAAAATGCATTTCCTGTAAAATGTGCATCGCTGCCTGCCCTTTTGGAAACCTTGCTTTAGATACAGATAAAACCAGAATGGCAAAATGCGATCTTTGTCATGGAAACCCACTATGTTCTGCCTTCTGCCCAACAGGCGCATTGCAGTACAAAGAATAAGAGATACCTATTTACCCATGGTGGCATTTTGGGAAATTGTCTATTTTTGTTTATAACTTTGAAAAAAAATACCATTCAGTAGAAAGGTGAAAGCTGTGTTACACAAGATACCTCAGCCTACAAATGAACCTATTTTGTCCTATAAACCATCTTCCGAAGAAAAAAGACTGCTAAAGCTAGAGCTGGAAAGGCAAAGCAAAAACCCCATTGAAATCCCCCTTTTCCTTGGTGGCAAAGAAATCAAGTCAGGCAAAACCCAGGAAATATTTGCGCCTCATAACCATTCTTTGAAGCTAGGGGTTTATCATAAAGCATCCAAAGAACATGCTGAAATGGCAATCCAGTCATGCAGAGAATCAGCAAAAGCCTGGGCGAGAATGCCATGGCAAAGCCGTGCCGCTATTTTTTTAAAGGCTGCTGATCTTTTGGCTGGGCCATATAGGGCTGTTTTGAATGCAGCGACCATGCTAGGACAAAGCAAAACCGTATTCCAGTCAGAAATAGACGCTGCCTGCGAACTTTGCGATTTCTGGAGATTCAATGCATTCTTCATGCAAAGAATCTATGAAGATCAGCCTATGATCCATGCACCTTATACCTGGAATGCTACAGAATATAGACCACTAGAAGGCTTTGTATTTGCAATCAGCCCCTTTAATTTTACCTCTATTGCGGGCAATCTTTGCGGCAGCCCTCTTGTCATGGGAAATGTCGTGATATGGAAACCAGCAAGCACAGCCATGCTCAGTGCTTACTACATCATGAAAATTTTTGAAGAGGCAGGTTTGCCTAAGGGTGTACTCCAATTTTTGCCTGGAAATGCTTCTGAAATGGCAAATCCCGTTTTAGACAGCCCTGATTTAGCAGGCGTACACTTCACTGGCTCTAGCTCTACATTCAATAGAATATGGGCCAGAGTAGGCGAAAATCTTTCCAAAGGCGTGTATAAAACCTATCCTCGTCTCGTGGGCGAAACAGGCGGTAAGGATTTCGTCATTGCTGCGCCTGATGCTGACCCCACAACTCTGGCCGTCGCCCTTTTCCGTGGTGCTTTTGAATACCAGGGACAAAAGTGTTCTGCTGCAAGCCGTGCTTATGTTCCTAAATCAATCTGGCCTACTGTTAAATCAGAAATGAGAAAAATGGCTGCTGATGCTTTGCAGGGTGATGTTTGCGACTTCCGCAATTTCACAGGCGCAGTCATAGACAAAGCTTCTTACACTAACATTGTAAGCTATATTGAATATGCTAAAAATTCGCCAGAAGCACAAATTGCCATAGGCGGAAAATATAGCGATGCTGTGGGCTATTTTGTTGAGCCAACCGTGATAGAAACAACCAACCCTCATTTCAAGCTCATGGAAGAAGAAATTTTCGGGCCTGTACTTGCTGTCTATGTTTTTGAAGACAATAAACTCGATGAAACCCTGGATATCCTAGATAAAACAAGCCCCTATGCTTTAACAGGTGCTGTGTTCAGCAAAAACAGAGAAACCATCATTAAAATGTCGGATGCTCTTGTTAATGCAGCAGGAAATTTCTATATCAACGACAAACCAACAGGCGCGGTTGTCGGACAGCAGCCCTTTGGCGGCGCAAGAAATAGCGGAACAAACGATAAAGCAGGCAGCATGTTCAATTTGATCCGATGGACAAGCATGAGAACCATCAAAGAAAATTTCCTGCCTCCTTCTAACTATCGTTATCCCTATATGCAAGAAGCATAAAAATTAAAAAATTTTAAATTACCAGCGGCATTGCCGCTGGTAATTTATACATATCCAAATCTTTAAGAAAGAGAGAAAAATAGTTTGCATATACTCATTTCTGCTTACGCCTGTGCGCCCGATGTTGGTTCTGAGCCTGGAGTGGGATGGAACTGGATTACTCATCTAGCCCGATATTGCAAAATAACAGTAATAACAGAAGCTGGTTTCCAAGAAAAAATCCTCTCTAGCATTCCTCAATACAATCTTCCATATCCTCCAGAGTTCCATTTTATTGAAGTAACACCAGAAATCAGAAAACAATGCTGGAATCAAGGGGATTGGCGATTCTACCGACACTATCGTCAATGGCAATGGCGCGCTTATGAATTGGCAAAGAAACTCATGGATACAAAACCATTTGATGTTGCCCACCAACTGAACATGATTGGCTACCGCGAACCTGGCTATTTATGGAAGCTACCTGTTCCTTTTGTTTGGGGGCCTGTTGGCGGGCATGAACAAATGGCATGGTCTTTTTTATCCATGCTTTCCTGGAAAGAAAAAAGCTATTATACTCTGCGAAATATATTAAACGCAATTCAAATGAGAACAAGCCTTCGTGTCCGCAAGGCAGCATCCAGTGCCAAAGCCTTAATTGCTGCTACTCCACCCAATCAAAAAGCATTCCAGCAAATCCATGCAAAAGAGGCTATTCTCATCAACGAAACAGGAACTTTTCCTTGCACTACAAACAATAGAATTTTGCATAATTCCCATAGACCATTGCAACTTCTTTGGTGTGGAAAATTTATGAGCCAGAAGGCATTGCCAATAGCCCTGCACGCGCTGTCAATCGCACAAAAACAAGTCAAAGCAGAGCTTCATATCGTTGGTACAGGAAAAAATGAAATCCCCTGGAAAAACTGCGCCCAACAGCTTGGTATAGAACACCTTTGCCACTGGCATGGACAGCTTTCCCACGATGAATCCCTGAAAAGAATGGCATCCAGCGATTGCCTTGTATTTACCAGCATTTTAGATGCAACCACTACGGTTGTCATGGAAGCACTAAGCTATGGCATTCCTGTTATATGCCATAATTCTTTTGGTTTTGGATCTGTAGTGGATGATTCCTGTGGAATCAAGATACCCATGATCCATCCTTCTGCCAGCATCCAGGGATTTGCTCAAGCCATCGTTGCTCTAGGTTCTAACCCTGGTTTACTGGAACAACTTTCCCAGGGAGCATGGAATCGTGCCAAAGAGTTTCTATGGGATGACAAAGCGAAAAAGATGTATGATATATATAAAAAATTGATAGCATTATGATAAATAAAGAACTCTGTTCCATCATTATTCCTGCATACAATCGGGCAAGCATTCTCCCAGACACCTTGCTCTCGACTCTATACCAGAGCTATCGCCCCCTGGAAGTAATCGTTGTTGATAATGGATCAACAGACAATACGTCTTCTGTTGTAAGGGAATTCCAGGAACGATGCGCTGCAAAATCTATAGAGATGCATTATCTGTATCAAGAACAAAAAGGAGCTTCTTCTGCAAGAAATCTTGGTTTAAAAAAGGCAAAAGGAAGCTTTATCCAATTTTTAGACTCTGATGATATTATCGCCCCCTCCAAGATTTCTAACCAGATAGAGGCATTAAAAAAAATAGAAAGAAAAAATACAGTTGCTTTTGGAGATTTTAGAAGGTTTGTTGATCTTGGCGAGCAGTGGAAAATGTTTGGCTGGTCCAAGCTTCCCAAGGAAGACAGCCTGATAGAGGATTGGCTTTCTGGCCTTTTTGTAGCATGCCATTCTATTCTATGGACAAGAGAATGCATTGATTTATGTGGTATATGGGATGAAGATCTATCGATCAATGATGATGGAGAATACCTGATCCGCTTCCTTTGCAGAGGTGGGCAGATGAAGTATGTTGAAAATAGCTTTTCCTTTTATCGCCTGCACCAGCAGCCAAGGCTCAGCTCCATGAATTCTAAAAAATCTATCCGCGCTGCTTTTTATGCTCTGGAGAAAATCAGAAAGCATATTGAAGACTTGGGTTTGACACACTCACATCGATATTCTCTAGCCAAAGCATACTATGAATGCGCAGAAGATGCTGTTCTGGTCGATAGAGAAAATTATAAAAAATGTCTAGATGTAGTTCATTTGCTTGATTCTAATTTCCATTTTTATGGTGATGGATTGAAATACTATCTTAGGAAATACTTAGGGCTATTTTGCACCAAAATGATCTGCAATTTTGGAAAAAAATTTTTGCGCTACAATTTTGGCCCATACCAGATCATTTCATCCAAAGAGCAGGCTTTTTTCTTTCAGTAAAGATAAATTTTGGAATTGTTGTACATTTAAAAAAAAATTAACTTGAAAGATCCGAAAAACACGCTAAGATAAAATTCTATAGTGTGTATTGTTTTCTTATCAATTCTTAAAATCAGGAGACATCTATGAAAAACATTCTTTTTCTCATGCTTCTTCTATTCACAAGCTTTGTTTTTGCAGTAGATATTCTTTTAGAAACACCTGCTGCCCCTGGAACAACAGGCTGGACAAACAATGAGCAAACAAACGCTGGAGTCTATGGGTATGTTCATGGTATGTGGGGTTCAGAACTTCCTTATGTAGAAAGAACCTTTGCTACTTCAGGTCAAACAAGCATCACAATCAGTTTCCGCTATTGGGCAGTAGATAGCTGGGACAATGAAACAGGATACCTCAACTTCAACGGATCCCAACTATGGGCAAAAGCGGTTAGCACATACAATGCTCCATCAGGCTGGGACACATATTCTGGAACATTCCCCAATCCATGGGGCGGTTATAAACGCTATGCAGATGTTAGTGTAACCACCGCTTTTACAGGAACTTCTTTTACCTTAAGATTTGGTGCTACAATCAATGAAGCAGAAAACAATGAATCTTGGGGTTTTAGCAACCTTTCTATTAGCAACAATGTTGTCCCAGAGCCTGCGACTTTGTTTATTTTTTGTATTGCCTTGAGTCTATTGGCATTAGGGAAATATAAAAAATAAAACTTGAGGATATAAAGAATACGTAAAATTATAAAAACAGCCAGGAAATTCCTGGCTGTTTTTATAATTTTTTTCATTTTAATATGATATGGCTGTTATTAATTTTTTCAATATATAGAAAGGCTTAACTCTATGGACACCAAAATAATTTTAGCCTTATTTCTTTTTATGACACTTTTGGCCCATCCTGCACTTGCAGTCACCATCACTCCTGAAGCAGATAGTTTTGTCTGTGCTTATTCTACTGAAGTGAATACAAACTATGGCACGTCCAATCTTTTAGTAAAATATGCTGCGCCTACTACTCTTTCGCAGAGTGCTACCAGGAAAATCTATATCCGATTCAATCTTTCGTCTTTAAATCTTTTTCAGATTACCCAAGCTACGCTAAACCTTACTCAGGTATCTGCTGGCGGAGATGCAGTAAGTGGAACGCAAACTTTTCATGTATATGGGCTCAACGATCTTGCAGCAGGAGAAAACTGGGGAGAATCAAGCATTACATGGAACAACGCCCCTGGCAACAACACAGCGAGCGGATATACAATGAATGCGCAAACTACCTTGCTTGGAACTTTTACGATCAATGGAACAGGTACCATGGGAAGCACTGTTTCGTTTTCCAATGCAAATTTGATGAATTTTTTGAACAACGATACAAACGATGTTGTTACACTGATGATTACCAGAGAAACCTACGATACAAACTACTCTGGCTATATACACGCTTTTGCATCAAGAGAAACAGGCTCTACAAGCCCACAATTAGTCTTGAATACTGCTCCTGTTCCTGAAATAAATTCTGTTTTTTACCTGCTTTTGGCTTTAGCTCTTACAGGAATCAAAAAACTAGCGGTGAAATCTTATGGGGAAGTTATTTAACTCTTGTCGCTTATCAAGTTTCATCATGAAAAAAATTGCGTAAAGCATAAAATATATAAAAGTTACGACTTGTGCTAGTTGGAAAAACTATTGATATATTGATATAACTTATTTTGAAATAATGACTTCTTTACCCTTTACCCCGTAGGGGTTGCATATAC
>JABWCH010000075.1 GCA_013359215.1 Candidatus Brocadiia bacterium
GATTAATACTAGCATCTCTTGAAATGTGTTCAACAGCATTTTGACCAAAACATTATTTTTTTCTTCTCTGCGTTCTTGGCGTTCTCTGGCCTCTGCGGTGAAAAAATTCTTGAATGATGACACGCCCTAGTATTTTACTGAGAAATAAAAATAAATCAATAGTCCAAAATGAAAATTCAGCCCAAAGAATATTTTTACCTGAATGTATTTTTTTATAACTTTTTATTTTCAATTCAGTTATATTTGCTTAGAGAGAAAATCATGTTTTTTTAAAATACAGGAAAACGCAAGTTCAAAATCCTGGATGGCTTTTTGTTTCCATTCATATTCCGATGGGAAAAATGCCTCTCTCCATAGGTTATAAACCATATTAGTATCTTTACTTGCACCAAAATTCCGTTTCTGGTTGTTCAGGATTAAGCTACGCAAGGCTTTTGCCTCATCAAATATCCCATCTCCAAAGCAGCCAAATTCAAAGCAAGCACCATACAAGTCATGGTTGGGGAATTCATGCTTTTTTAAAAAATAAAGGAAATCGATCATATCCCCCTGCATAGTATAAAATTCTGCCTGAGTCGCACAAACTACTCTTGGATACCCTGATTCTTTAGCATATTCCATAGAAGGAATTCCAGCAAAAGGTGAATGGACAATGCTCATCTGGTAGCGTGGCCCATAGCCTGTGTGTATGTCTATATGAACAATACGGCGACACAGAGAAAAGCAATTCCGAAACAGCTTAGACATAATTTGGGTTTCTTCCTGCTCCTCTTTTCCGCCATAATAAAGACCTTGGGGGTACTCGTATTGTCCAGAAAGCAAAGCATCCTTAAACATGCTTTTTTTCCCTTGCAATAGTATTGAAACAAGTCTGGCATAAAACCGCCAATACTCGAAGTAGCGAGATTGGACAGGTTTTTTAGGAGCAAAGAAGGACGCAAAATTTTTATAGCTTTTGTTGTCTGTCTGAAAACTTTGCCAATCGTATATAAAATTGCGATTCAAATCAACGTTATTCTGGTTCGTGCGCTGTTCTTTTTTCATGCCCCAGGGATTTATAATATGAACAAGGCATAATCCTGTTGTTCTGCTATCGATCTGAGACAAAAAATTTTGCAATAGCAGTTCCATCATCGCACTTCCCATATAACCTTCAATGCCATGAAGCCCTGTTGTAAAGAGAAGCAAACGTTCCATATTTTCTGTGGGGAAAGATTGCAAGGCATCGATGCTCAGGTCATCAGAAGGGTCGCCTACGGGAAAAGCCAACAGATTGGTTTTAGGCCATAGCTGGGCTATTTTCTTTTCCCAAGAACGAAAACGCTCTCTGGAATCCTGGTAGCTTTTGGGAAAAAGATCGTGATTCATAGAATGTAACACTCCATTAAAAAGGTCCGTAACCTGTTGTTGCAACAATAGCTAAAAAAATCAGAGAAACCAATGCAATCAAGATTTGCAAAGGAAAAGTCCAGCGCAACCATACCCAATAGGATACACCCGATAAACCCAAGGCAATCATTAACACAGGATTGGTAGGATAAATGACATTGCTAAATCCATCCCCCAGGCAAAATGCACTTATTGCTGTTTGCCTTGTAAGCCCTACGATCTCGGATAGAGGGGCAATGATAGGTATAATCAAAAAGGCTTTGGCAGAAGCAGAACCAATAAAAAAATTCATAAAAAGGGTCAGAGCATAAATAAAAAAGGCGGCTTTGATGGGCTGTGCTTTGGGAAAATAGCCAGAGGCATAGTGCAAAAGAGTATCCATGATTCCGCCATTGACGATAATATGCTTAATGCTCATAGCCATAAGGATTAAAAGGATTCCAGGCGCGACCCCTAAAATTCCCTTCCCAGTCTTTTTCAGAATCCTTTTAACAGAAAGCTTTACTATCCAGCAAGAGCCTGCACCAGAACTAAAGAAAATCAGCCCCAGGATAAGCAAAGAATATTGCTGAAGGGTCGGGAAAAAAGGGCTAAAAAAAATATAAGAGAAAAGCACTGCGAGGCATAAATAAAAAAACAGACATGCCTTTTTTAGCCCAGGGCTTTCCTCAGTAACTCGCAAAACCATGTTTGTGTTTTGGATGCTCTCTGGATTGAACATAGGACTTGATTTTGGGTTGCTTTCTATTTTTTTTGCATAGCGAATTAGAAAAATTACTAAAAGCACATAGAGAAGGAAAAGCAGGATTAGCCTGTTTCCTGAACCTGAAAAAAGAGGCAAACCAGCAAGCGACTGCGCTACGCCGATGCTAAAGGGATTAACAAGTGCGGCTGTAAAGCCAAAGCAACAAGCAAGAAGAGACATCCCCAATCCCATCAGTACATCCCATTTCATAGAACAGGCAATGGCTATAACAATAGGGACCAATGGTAGTATTTCTTCATAAACGCCCAAAAGTGCGCCCATAGACATGCAACAAAAGGTCAGGATTGCGACCAAAATGTACCTCTGTCTATAAAATTTTTGGCATAATAAGGCAATGCTGATTTCTAAAACTTGGGCTTCCAGCAAAAGAGAAAAACTAGCCCCTACAAACAGGATAAAGACTATGATTCCTATGATAATTTTGGCATCCTTTCCCCAGAGAACTTCCAGGGGAGCTGTGAACCAACGCCAGACAGGACAAGGTTTACTCTTGTGCCATTCAAAAGAATCAGGCAACAAAACCTCTCTTGTCCCCTCTATTTGCCTTTTATAAGATCCAGGAACAATGATATAGGTCAATGAACCCGCTATTATCATAAAAACAAAAAGAATCAAAGCAGAAGATAAAAATGCCTTCTTATTGATCTGCAATCCATTTTGCAATGTTTTTTCCTTATGTTTCAAATATTGATATCCAGTATATATTTGGCAATAAAGATAGAAATAGGAATCAAATAGCTAATGATAAATTGTACCATAGCATTGGTGTTGATTGCCCATGTTGGCATTTTGATTAGCTTTTGATAGAAGTCATTGATATAGTTGAACTGCTCCAAGACCATTTGAAGAGTTTGCTCATTGGAAATGGTTTGCGCTTGGGCTGTAGGTTCAAAAAGCAAAATGCGGAATTGGGCATAGTATTTTTGCAGATAGACCTGGAGATAGTTGAGTTCCTGGCTTCGGGACTGGTTTAGCTTATAGTGTATGTTGATAAAAGGATAGAAAAACAGAAAGGGCGCGAGGGAAATATACGCGATGATTCCAAACCAGGTAACAGGAGAATCCCATTCCATGATGGTATTTCTTCCTATATTTACCGCCAGAAAAACACCCAGGAGGCATATAATAAAATTGCTGGCAAGGCTCACCTTTCCAAAGGTCGCCATACCTGCACATCCATCATGGTGGACAGGATGCAAAACCAAGGGGCAGCTTCTTTGCCTGAACTGCCAGGTGACAGAAAGCAAGAGCTTGATGATAAATAAAGCAAATACATAGTAGGTAATAATAGAATGGAAATAGCGCGTATACCAGCCTATCCATCCTTCGCTCAAAGAGTTCCATAGACCTACTTTTCGAATCGCTATAAAATGAGACAGGGCCAATGCAATCAGCATGGCGAAAATAGGAAGCCAGGCAGATACGAACAAACGGTAGAATCGCTCTAAGTGTTCGCTCTTTTCAGGCTGTTCCATTCCTTGGTATATGAATCCAGCGCGTATTAGATTGTAGTGCTTTTGCAACATTCGATAGAAATAGTATATTAAAGTGCTTCCCAAGGGAGCATTGAGCAAGTAGTTGGTTCGCCCTGCAAAATCTTCGGCAAATGTCATGATGTTGCGGTCACAGGAAAATTGGTTGATAAAAAGCACAATGGGCTGCCAGAAACCACTTTCGCTTTGGGGAATATAAGGGGAAAAGCTTCTGTTGATTAAAGCCCAGACTACTACAACAATCGCATCTAGTATAAAAAAGAAAGCAAACACAGAAAAAATAGAAAGCCTGCTTTTTTCAAAGAACATCCCTATAGGATCATTGTGCATCCAGGCGATTTCTTCTCTAAGATCCGAAGGAACAGAGGGTTTTCTCAAAGTAAAAAGAAAAACCAAAATAATCACGGCAAGGCTGGCTATTGTACCAGTCCAGGCTTTTTTTGTGTGCTGTGCAAGATGCCATTCTTTGACTTGTCTTTGGATCTGCTGGTATTGTTGCTGCTGCTCTTCTTTTAGCTCAGACTCTTGCAAGATTTGCAATGCAAGAAGGGCTTCTTGTCCTGCGGATATGTTTTGCTCTTTACGAAAACGCTGTATCGCTTCTTGGGCCTTGGCTTCTAAAGCCTGGACTATTTCTTTTTCCCTTTGCCTGATCTTCTCTACTTCTTTGCTTTCTGGATAGTAGTTGATAAAATCTCGGCAGGATGCTTTAGATTCTTTAAAAAAATTAAGCTTTGTATAAGCATTCTGGCTTTGCTCTGCAAGGCGATAGCTGATTTCAGAAAGGCTCAGAAGCAAATCTTCTCGGATCAAAGTCCAGCTTAAATATTTTGGTTTGACATCTCGGAGATACAAAAGCCATTTGTGGGTCTTTTCCAGAGAAACAGAAACCGATTTTGTGTATTGGAATATGGCCTGGTAAACGCTCGGAAGAATCTCTTCTTTTTTTAAGTCTTCAGAAGAAAAGACATGATCCATTCTATCCAGGGCTTTTTTTAGATAGGGGAAACCAAGCTGTGGTTTGCCATTTTCACATAGAATGCGTCCATAGTGAAACAAAATATAGATTTGCACTTTGTATAAATTTTTGCGTATACACTGCACCAAAATTTCTTCGATCTGGATTTGGGCTGTTTCTAGTCCTTGTTCCTTTGCCATGTTTTGGGGTAGATTTTTAAAAAAAATATCTGCATCATATTTTTCAATAGGAAGGATCTTCTCTTCCTGAAACAGATTGGGAAAATCTTGTCCAAAAAGACTTACTATCATGGCAAAAAGAAACAAACAGAAAACAGTCGATTTCATAAAAACTGCCTTTCAAGAAATTATTTTTTCCAACGAGCTATTGTATTCATGATCTCGGCAATAGCCTGGTCTTTATCTTTGTCTAAAATAACAACATGCTGAGAATTGTCAAAATACACTAGCCGCTTATCCTGGCTGGCTATCGTATCCAAAAGGATCTGGCTCATTTTAGGGTCTGCGCTACGGTCGTGAACACCGTGAAGGATAAGAGCAGGGCTGTTGATGGTATGTATTTTTTGCTTTGTAATCTCAGCCAGATCAAACAAGGAAGCTGTGGTCGAGACAGGAAGATAGCGATATTCCAGAAATTCTTTACGGAGGTTCTCATCGCCTATTCCTGCTGGAGCAACTTTCTTCAGATATTTTGTTTTGTTCATGATTTTATGCAATAGCCCAAAAAGCTTTTCTGGTGCAATCCCTAGAACTTTGGGGCAGCGCAAAAAGGGCGCTATCAGAACGATTCCGTCTATGGAATGAGACTGCGCAAGCTTTAAGGTCAGTGTTCCGCCTGTAGAAAAACCAATGACATAAACTTTTTCATAGTTTTTTTGGAATTCCAGGTATGTTTTTTCTACTTTTTCATACCAGTCCTTCCATGTCTTTGTTGCCAGATCTTTTGGGCTTGTACCATGCCCAGGCAGCATCAATGTCCGATAATCATAGTCTTGCTTTTTTAGCTCTTCTACCAAATATTTGTAGGTAGCAGGAGAATCACAATAGCCATGGATTAAAAGACAAGCCACCTTCTGTCCTTGTCTAAGGCGAGCCATTTCCATCACAGAAAGCCTTTGGGAAACAAGATCTTTTTCCAGTTGCGATTCTACCCATTTTCCATAAACCATATCTATCACCATAAAACCCAATAAAACTAAAACAACCAAACTTAAAAAGACTCTTAGCCTTTTTTTCCATTTTGTTTCTGCTTTTTTTGGAGAAACAGGTTCTGGCATGAATTTTTCCTTCATAAAAGTTTTAAAAAAAGAAATCGCATTTTATTCTGATTCCTAAAAAACTATCTGGGACAAGCCGAAACCAAAAAGGTATTCATCGCGAATGAGACGAATATACAAATTACGCGAATGAAATTTTTATAAAAACGATTCATGCCATTCGACCATTCGTTTTATTCGCGATAAAATCTTTGTTTTTTCGGCAAACATCTAACTTCTTCGTTTCTATGATGTCAGTTCTTGCATAAAGGATTTCTCGCGTTTAAAATCCTTGAGATCTGTGAAAAAATTGCGTATGAAAGTCTCCTGGCCTTGTATAAACTGGCTTTGGGTTCGGTTCAAGATTTCCATGGCAGCCATTTCTTCTGCCACAGAATGCTCTTTTGTCAAGCTTTCGCTTAGCCAGAGAAGAGAATTGAGCAAATCTTCACCTTCTGCTAAAAGCAAGGGTTTTAGGCCAAAGCCAGGCCATTTTTCCAGGGAACTATAGGATTTATAAATATCTACAGCCTGACCACTTTTTACAAGCTGGTTCGCTCCCAGGCCAATATAGCCTAAGTTGGATTTCTTTTGCAATTTTTCATTCACAGGAAGACTTTCCAGGCGTTTCTTTTCATGTCCAATCTGGTGCAAATCAACAACGCGGAAAATGACATCAACTCTGTCCAAGAAATATTCAAACAGCTTTAGCCCATTTTCTTCCAAAAGCAAAGCATCGTGAATCAGAAGAATGGTGTTGCGCTGTAAGAACCAGGATTCGCGGCTGTCTTCAGGAAAAGAAGAATAGTGTTTAAATCCAATGCCAAATTTAGGGGGCATAGGATAGTCCACAAGATTATAGAGTACAGGATGCTCCAAAAATTCTTTTTCCTCTACTTCAGGCAAATCGCTAATCATGCCCAAATAGCGGAAGATTTCCTGAGAAAAAGGCGTGCTTATGAGAACCATAGGGCAATCGTTGAACTCTGTCAGCATACTCTGGACAACGTACCAGAAACGATGCGTTTTGCGCGTAAAATGCAGAGTTCTTGCTGCCTGCAATAAAGGCAGAAAAAGATTGAGCTTGCTTTGTGTCTTTTCTGTCATGGACAAAGATTGCTGCGAAGATTTACGCATGGCAGCGATTCGCATAGTAAAATGCTTTTGGTCGCCTTGTATTTTTTCGTTCAGCCAATCTTTGACCTCCCGTATTTTGTTCAAAAAATCGCTGTATTTTTCAGGATGTACATTGATTGGTTTTTGGTTTAAATCGTCTTTTTTATGGCTAATCGCTGTGAGAATAGCAGCAACAGTGTTGACAAAGTGATTTTTCCATCGTTTCAAATAGTTGCTAAGTTTGAGAGAATAGATGCTGTGGTAGTCCAGAAGGTCTTCCTTAAGAGCATCTCGGTTGATGCAAGTTTTAATCACTTCTTTTTCTTTGTATCCCCATTTTTCTTTGCTGAGGATCTTGCCAAAGATTCTTTTGGCTACACCAACCATACCAATTTGCTCTACAACTTCTACCTTCACCATCTTTTCATACCTTTGGAGCTGAGGCAAAGTAGGATGCCTTTGTTCTTCTACCTGCACAGCATCAACATCGATCCCTAAAACATCCGCAATAGAATGCAATTTTTGATCCATTCTATCGGCTTTTTCGAAAAAAACGCTCTCAATGGCTTTGATTTTGTCCCTTACTTCCACGCTCAGACCTTCCAGCGTTTCTTCAGGTCTTTCTTCCACTTCTTTCAAAAATACATCCTTGATTGCCTGTATCTGGGATTGTAGAAATTCTATATCAGGAAAATCAGAATGCTTTTCCGAAGGCAAAAGGCTTTGCAGTTCTTCTAATTTTTTCAGTTCTTGCTGCTTAAAATCCAGGGCTTCTTCTTTTTGCCCTCTTGCCATATTGTAGTCGGATCGCACCTGTTCATAAAGCTGGTCTAACTCTTTTTGGATCAGCTTGATTCTCCGCAAGGAAACTTTTTGAGAAAGCTTTTGGTATAGCCTGGACAATACCTCCGTAATTTGAGAAAATCCGCTTTCCTCCCAATCGGGAAGCTGCTCTAGTGCTGCCTGGGGATTTTTCGATCTTGCATTCAAGGCTTGGATGGAAGAAACCTGGATGATCGGTGCATCCTGAAGAACCGTAGTTTGATCCAGCAACTGCTTTACTCTTTGGTAATGCTTTTGTAAAACCTCTTCGCAAGTCTCTACAATTTTCCCGCCTTTAGTGTAATGCGGTTCTACAGAGTCTTTATGAGTCTGGATCACAATCGCAGGCTTGGCTTCTTTGCAAATTTTAGAAAGAGCGCGGAGGTTTTCTCTGTCGCTGGAAGATTTGGTGGTTGTCAGGAACAAAACAACATCAACAAGGGGTATCAACGTCCTCAATGTTAATTCTTCATGGCCTTGTAGGCCAAAAGCATCTAGCCCTGGCGAATCGATCAAATCATATTTTTCGGGTATCATCATCCCTGGTAAAGACAACTGGATTTCTTTCACATTCTGCTCATTGCTTGGGTTTTGCGCTTCGTCTGCATATCGGCTTACCCACATAGCATTGCAATCTTCACCAGAAAAGCTTTCTTTGTTTTCATCCTTAAACAGGATTGTCAGATTGCGTTCTTTGCTCTTTCTGCAAACAACCAGAACTCCTGAAGTAGGCTGTGCACCTCTTGGCAAAATGTCTTCCCCTGCCAGAGCGTTCACAAAAGTTGATTTGCCAGCAGAGGTAATGCCTACAACTCCAATGCGCAGAGCTGTATTTTCCCAGTCTTTCATTCTATCCTTAAGCCAAAGTTGAAATCCTTCCATATAATTCGGGGCTGGCATCTGCGAAAAAAGAGCTTTGACTTTTTGCAATGCTATAGACAGGATATTTTCATCCACAGCATTCTTTAGACTGATTTCTTCTGAGTTTATATTCGTCATAATTCTTACTCGTAAACAAAACTACATTAAAAATAAGGAGCAATGATCTAAAATTATACCAATTCTTGCTTCTTGCGTATATGAAAAAAAATTTTAATAGGAACACTCACGCTTATGTAGGCATTACTAATATTTCATTCTCACTGTTTAGTAATATCTTTTGCTATATTCATCAACGCAAATCCTTTAGGCTCAATTTCCAACAGGAAACGAGCGAAAGGCTTCATATATTCACCTTGCATTTTCACTATTCCCTGTTGCATGGTAGACGCTGATCGGGAATGCACAGCAAGGATGCGGGAGGAAGAATAGTTTCCTGATTCTACCCAAATTATGCCCTTTTTCTTCCAGAAAAAGGCAATGTATCCTGATTCATCAGCCCAATACGCAACGCCAGGCTCTAAAAGAGTGAAAATACGTATTGTTTTTTTATTTTTTCTGACAATGAGACGATTGTCCTGTTTGTGGATTTGCCAATCGGCTCCGTTAGAGAAAAGATCAAGGCGATAGCATGCTGATTGTTCCAAATTATAGATTTTTAGTTTGCCCATGGAGCTAGGAATTGTCTTTTTGTATCTTTTCTTATAGTGCCTGTAGTCTTGTTCCGATGTTTCGCCAATCTCTTTTTTGATTTCCTGTAGCATCTGTTTTTCTGTTTGCTCCAGGATTTCCACGGCATCAAGATAGGTATTTTTATCCTTACTTTTCAGGTTTTTAAAAATTGCTTTGTAATAATTTTTTCTGGCAACCACAGCCACGAATAGCCATAAAATAGAAAACAGCACAGCAAGATAGGGCAGAGAAGCAGAGGGTGCAAGAATAAGAAGGCATCCGCCTAAAATACCACCTATGGGATTCATAAGCCCTTCCACAAGTCCACGAACACGCCCTCGATATGAAGCTGTAACAGCATGGAATGCAAGCTGATAAGAGCTTCCCTGTATTGTCAGACCTACAAGATCCCAGCTAAATCGCATACAGATTGCACTAAAAAAAGAAGCATGTACCCACAGAACTCCAAGGCCAGACAAAATCGTAATGGGCAAGGCATAAAATCCATAGCCTACGCCTAAAAATTTTACGATTCTTCCTGTAAAAGAAAGCTGAAAAATCAAAACTGTAATGTTCAGATAGACATTATAGTCGCTATAGTATTTTCCTAATTGTGCTTCTGTTAGCAAATGAGCATTGATAATCTGCCCATATTGTAGCTCTTTAAGAGAGGCCACTGTCCAAAACAAAATACAAATAGAGGCTATAGCATAAACAAAAGGAAACCGAAAAGAAAAACGATACCCCTCTTTTAAATTTTGCCAGAAACCCAAAAGAGTTTTTTTGTTTTTTGGGGCATGATAGATTTCTTTGCTTAGGTAAAGACGATGGAATAAAGCCACCATGGGAACTAAAGCAAGAACAGAAAACCCCCAGAAAAAAAGCAAGTTTTCAGCAGGCAGCCTTTTAATGAAAAAGCCTAAGGCCAGCCCACCTACAATATCCCCTAGAAGAGGTGCTGTTGCAATAATAGGATATAGCCTCATGCCCTGACTAGGTCTAAATGTGTCGTTGATAATTGTCCAGAGCTGCATCCCTATGGTTTGATCTCCCAGGCTGGATGCTGTGATGACAAACACGCCAAAAAGAAAAAATCCCAAATCCATAGAATCTTTGCTAATTCCATAAAAATGGGCAAACAGAGCAGAAAATACCAGAAGTATCCCTGTTATGGAACAGTAAACCTTGAGAAGAGTATCTCTTCTGATGGCATCGGCAAAAAAAAGATAAACCAAAGATCCCAAAATACTGACAACCGCAAAAAGGACAAAAGAATAAGGGAGGCTTTCCAACCCTAGCCTTTTGATTAAAATAACCTGAACAGCCGACCACCCCATAACTTTTCCTATAGGGCGTATGGCAAGCATAAGCCAGCATAAAAAAACTTTGGCTTCTTCTTCTGGCTTTATTTGTAACAACTGCAATAGTTTCATAGGAATCAGATTCATGTAAAAAAAAATTATTATATTTTGCCTAAATTTTATCAATAGATTACAGAATAGCAAAAATCCCCAAAAATTAAAATAAAAATAAGTCATGGTAGCTTGTTTTTCAAGCTTAAAAACTTGCATTTCTCATAAAAATTTTCAAACTGCTGCAAAAAACTCTCACAAAAGCTTGACAACTTTCAATAAGTAGTTTAAAATAAAATGAAATTCCGAGGATGTGATGAATGGCTTACTTTAGAAAGGCAGACAAACGTGGAAATCACAGAGGTAAAAGTAAAACTAATCGAATCGAAAGCGGATCGTCTTTTGGCTTTTTGTAGCATTACTTTTGACAATAGCTTTGTTGTTAGGGATTTAAAAATCATCGAAGGAGCAAATGGTCCTTTTGTTGCCATGCCAAGCCGCAAAGTTATGGAACGCTGCCCTGCTTGTGGAGCGAAAAACCATGTAAGATCACGCTATTGCAATGAATGCGGTGCAAGTTTAAACAACAATAAAAATAACAAGCGCACAAAATTGCATGCAGATATTGCTCATCCTATAAATTCTGAATGCAGAGAAATCATTCAGAAAAAAGTATTGGATGCCTTTGCCGTAGAAAAAGAAAAGCTTGCTCGTGGCGAAACAACAGTAGCAAAAGATATGGATGATATAGATGACAGTGATGCTTCTGGCGCAAACTAAACTAGTTTAGCATTAGCTCACATATAGTTTTAAAGGGGGAACAGGCTTCTAGCCTTGTTTCCCCTTATCTTTTTTTAGGCCACCAGGGGCGTTGCCACTGGCTAAAATCGCTAAAGGCATTTTTTTAAGGATTTTTCGCATGGTAAATATTATTCCCTTCAGAGGCTTTCGGCCTTGTCCTGAACTAGTACAAAAAATCGCAGCAGTACCCTATGATGTTGTAGACAATCAGGAAGCCAAAGACATGGTCAAAGACAACCCGCATAGCTTTCTTCACATAGAAAAATCAGAAATCGATGTGGATTCTTACGAAGATGCCCATGATGAAAAAATTTACGCCAAAGGGGTTGAAAATCTTCGTCGCTTTTTCAAAGAGGGTTTTTTAATACAAGACAAGACACCTTGTTTTTATGTATATTCCCAGAAATTAGGCGAACACAAACAGTATGGACTAGTTGCAGGGGCAAGCGTTTTAGAATACCAGAAAGAAATTATTAAAAAGCACGAAAAAACAAGAGCAGACAAAGAGCTAGACAGAATTAAACACGTGGATGCTCTGAATGCTAACACAGGTCCAGTTTTTCTCACATACAAAAGCGTTCCCCAAATCGACAGGATTATAGAGGAAGTATGCAATCAAAAGCCTGTATATGATTTTTCTACACCCGATACTGTACACCACACCTTTTGGTTAATCAACAACAAAGAATGCATTGAAAAGCTTTGCCAAGAATTTGCCAAAATACCTTTTATGTATATAGCCGACGGACACCACCGATCCGCTGCTGCATCGAAAGTCTGCGAAATAAGACAAGCCAAAAACCCTCTCCACAATGGAGAAGAACAATACAACTATTTTTTAAGCGTCATTTTTCCCGACAATCAGCTCAATGTCATGGCATACAACAGAGTCGTAAAAACACTCAATGGGTTTTCTGCGAAAAGCTTTATAGAAAAATTAAAAGAAAAATTCGATATACAACCAGCAAGCTCTCCTTCCCCAACCCAAGCAAATACCTTTGGGATGTTTATTGAAAACCAGTGGTATTCTTTGAGATTCCATAAAGCCCTGCTTCAAGGTGCAGATGTTGTAGACAAGCTGGATGTTTCTATCCTCCAAAACCATGTTTTAGATCCTTTGCTTGGCATCAAAGACCCGCGCAAAGATGAACGCATCAGTTTTTTCGGCGGTATCAGAGGAACCAAAGTTCTGGAAGATGCTGTAAAAAAACAAAAAGAAGGCGTTGCCTTTGCCTTGTATCCTGTTTCTGTCCAACAATTGATAGACATCTCTGACGCAGGCAGAATTATGCCTCCCAAATCAACATGGTTTGAGCCTAAGCTCCGATCAGGAGTTATCACCAAAGCTTTGATCTAAAAATCAGACTTTAAACGTAATAATGTCCACAAAAAACACGAAAGGCATGAAAACGATTTAAAAAAATTTAACCATTATTTTTCGTGCCTTTCGTGTTTTTTGTGGACAATTCTCTACACTCTTATCTTCTTGTTCTTCATGATGTTCAGGCTAACACTCACTCCGCTATGTTTTCTTTTTATTTTTCAACGCCGCAGCGATGAAATCTTGGAAAAGAGGATGCGGAGACATGGGTTTAGATCGGAACTCAGGATGGAACTGGCAGCCTAGAAACCAGGGATGGTCAGGGATTTCAATGATTTCTACTAAATTTTTATCAGGAGAAAGGCCGCTAAAAATCATTCCATGTTTTGCTAAGAGTTCTCGGTATTGGTTATTGAATTCATAACGGTGTCTGTGGCGTTCTAAAATTTCTCTTCTTTTGTACGCCTTCATTGCTAAAGTGCCATCTTCTAAAAGACAAGGATACGCGCCCAGTCTCATAGTTCCCCCCAAAGCATCATCTTCTTTTCGCGAAACCATGATGTTGTTTTTATAGTCAAACCACTCTCTCATCAAGAAGATTACAGGGTCTTTGCAATTTTTTTCTACTTCTATTGTATGAGCCTGATTCAAGCCGACCAGATGTCGGGCAAATTCTACTACTGCCATCTGCATGCCTAGACAAATACCAAAAAAAGGAATTTTATTTTCTCTTGCATAGCGAATGGCCTTAATTTTGCCTGGTATGCCTCTGTGACCAAAACCTCCAGGCACAAGAATGCCATCAGAATTCTCTAAGAGGATCTCGCCTTTGTCCTGGGCAATTTGCTCTGAATCCAGATAAACAAGCTCTACATGGGCTTCATTGCCTATTCCTCCATGAACCAGGGCTTCGTGGAGGCTTTTGTAAGATTCTTTTAAGTTTACATATTTGCCCACTATGGCAATTCTGACATGGCTAGATGGCTTTTTGATCTTTTCTGCCAGCCTTTCCCATTCTTCCAGGACAGGCTGTCGTGTCCATATATTCAAAAGCTTCACGATTTTATCGTCCAAGCCTTCTTCATGAAACCGCAAGGGAAGTTCATAGATTGTTTCTACATCAGGGTCTGCAATAACAGCATCAGGCTCTACATTGCAAAAATGGGCGATTTTTTTCTTGATTTCGACTGATATGCTTTTCTGCGTGCGGCAAAGAAGAATATCTGGCTGAATTCCTATTCCTAGCAATTCCTTGACGCTATGCTGCGTTGGTTTTGTTTTGACTTCATCCGAAGTAGGCAAATAAGGAACTAAGGTAACATGAATATAGATGACATTTTCTTTCCCTGCATCATTGCGAAACTGGCGGATGGCTTCCAAAAAAGGTAAGCTCTCTATGTCTCCTACTGTACCGCCTATTTCTACAATCAGAAGATCAACATCTTTTGCTGCTTTGGATATCCTGGATTTGATTTCGTCTGTAATATGCGGGATCACCTGAACCGTGTTTCCCAAGTATTCTCCACGTCTCTCTTTTTCGATCACAGAGTGGTAGATACTGCCAGAAGTGCAGTTGCTTTTCTTGCTTATTTTTGCTTGCGTGAATCTTTCATAATGGCCTAAATCCAAATCTGTCTCCGCGCCATCGTCAGTTACATAAACTTCACCATGCTGAAAAGGATTCATAGTACCAGGATCAATGTTGATGTAAGGGTCTAGTTTCTGCAAGCTGATCCTTAGCCCTCTGGATTCCATAAGAGAGCCAATAGAAGCTGCTGCCAGTCCTTTTCCAAGAGAAGATAATACTCCGCCAGTAATAAAGATGAATTTTGTTTTATGCACAGGTTTGTTTGCCTTAAAAAGAATTCAAGTTGCCATAACACTGTCAACTTAAGGACTTATTTTTTGACTGATTCCTAAGAGCCTATCCGAAAAATAATTTTAGGTGAAAATTTTGAGGCACATTGACTTAGCTCTTACAAATAACACGAAAAATAGATGCGCTAACCGCTTACTTGTTTCAATAGCGGAAACCTAAGCCAAATACTATTGTATTCTATTGGCTAGGAAACTATGACATTGCCAAACTACAATTCTATAGTAAAAACAGCTCCTGTTGGTGAATTGTTTTTAACAAAAATATTGCCGTTATGCGCGTCTACAACCATTTTACAAAAAGCAAGACCAAAGCCAATTTGGTGGACACCATGGGCTTTGGCCTCTATGATTTCAAATTTTTTAAAAAGACGATTGTGGTGTTCTTCTGGAATTCCCATTCCTTCGTCTATGACATAAATGCGCGTTTTGTCTGTTTCCAATTGTGGATACTCTGCTTTTACAACCACCTTGCTTTCTGGAGGGGAAAATTTTAAAGCATTAGAAATCAGATTGTCCAGGACTCGCTGGAACAGTTTTACATCGAGAGATATGCAACGAGGATCTCCTATGCTTTCAAAAACCAGTCGAATGCCTTTGGAGCTTGCCACAATACTATGGACAGACTCCAAAAAATAGAAAATATGGCTTAAATCAACAAGAGATCGATTTAGAACCAACTGCGTTTTTTCTGTTTTTGCCATAATCAGCATATCGTTCAAAAAAGAATTCAGATGTTGCGACTGGGTGTGTATATTTTGGACATATTTTATATATTTGCTTGGAATATCATGCTTTGCAATCAAAAGATCACTATATCCCATAATAGTGCCAAGCATGTTTCTCATGTCATGCATAATCATATCAGCCATATCTTCTCTTAGTTTTAATACTGACTTCAATTGCTCATTGTTTCTTTCCAGAGTTTTTCGAGCTTCACTCAGTTCTATATGAGTTTTCACTCTTGTTTTCACGATAGCCGTATTGAATGGCTTGGTTATATAATCGACAGCACCTAAATTGAATCCTTTGGTTTCATCATCCACTTCATCCATAGCTGATACAAAAATAACAGGGATTTGCTGCGTTTTTTCATTTTCTTTTAAGCGTTTACACACATCATAACCATTGATTTCAGGCATCATAATATCCAAGAGAATCAAATCAGGGAGATCATTAGAACCAAAAAGTTTTTTTAAAGCTTTTTCTCCATTAAGAGCGAACTTGATATTGTAGTCTTTGCTTAAAATTGTTTCCAGGATGTCTATGATTTCTGTAGTGTCATCTACAATAAAAATAGTTTTCTTGTATTCTTCAATCATACTATGACCTTTGTATACTGTACAAATTATATAAAAATTAAATTTCAGATGGCTTTCGAAGATGAGGTAACATCATTTTATATATCGGGGAAAATATATTTTAAAAGTAGAACCTTTCCCTGGTTCGCTATGCACGGAAATCAATCCAGCGTTTTGATTGACTATTTCGCGTACCATTGCTAATCCTCCTAAACGAAGTCTTTTGCACTGCCTTTCTATGGAAAAAAAAGGTTCAAAAATATGCTCAATAATATCTTTTCCCATACCACATCCATTGTCGGCTACAGAGATCATAACATATTCTCCAGCGAGACTATCAGAGAGATTTGTCTCGTTGGAATTAAAAACAATGTTGTCTGTTTCTATGATTATTTTGCCCATACCTTGAATCGCATTTCTTGCATTTAGCAAAAGGATTGTAAGGATTTGGTTGATTTTGGGCTTGGACAGATTAACCTGCCAAAGGCTAGGCATAGGTTTCCAGTCAAGATTAATATTTTCACCAATAGCTTGGCGAAACATAACTATGGTTTGTTCTGCAGTTTTGTTCAAATCAATAGCTTCTTTGTCATTAAAGCCCAAAAATTGCTTTATAGTATTCCCAGAAGAGATGCCAGCTTTTAAGATTGCAGAAAAATAGGGAGACAAAGAATGGTTTGGCTCAATGCAATGAATAGCAATTGATGCATACCCGATAATTACAGACAAATCGTTATTTAAATCCATTGCCAAACCTCTCGCCAATCTGGATACCGACTTCATTTCTTCTAATTCCATAAATTGCTTTTTAAGTATTTCTTCCATCTCTTGCAATTTTAGAAACTCTGCTGATTGTTCTGAATTCGCTATAAGTTTTTCTTTTGTCTCATTTTCCTCTTTTTTGCTTTTTAAATCAATAAAAAGTGTAACGTTTCTGGAATCGTTTCTGGCATCGTTGGATGTAGCATTTAGACCGATTTCCCGATTCATCCCGTCAGAAAAGCTTTTTATCGCAGGTTCACATATTTTGCAATAGATCGTCTTATCGAAAAATACACAAGCAAGAAAAAATGCTATCCCAGTAAAAGCCAACATTTTTTCTTCTGTTTTTAGATACCAGGCATTGTTGTAGAAATAATATATGCCAACTATAAGCAACATAATTTCGACTAACATCATAGATTTTCTAAGCTTTAGTAGCAAATACTTCATAATAAGCTCACTAAATAGTTAGAAGCATTTTTTTTAATTTCGGAAAATATTTAATTAGTCACTTACGTGTGAAATCTCTTATGAAACTTCAAGCAGAAAGCGGGTTCTACAAGCGGGTTTTACTTGGAGAGATCGCTTCGTGTAAGACTTCTTTCAGGAATCAAAAAAACAGGTATCCCATTGTTCTTTTTGCGCCAGGCTCAAGAGTCGAATCCAATTTTTTGATTTGCCAGGCGGTACTATTTTCATGAAAAAAGTTACGCAAAGCGTAACATAGTGGCTCTTATGAAACTTCAAGTTTTTTTTCATTGTCGTGACTCCTTTCTGGACTTTTATTATAATACACACTTTCTGTTGTGTCCAGTTTTTGGGGTTCACTACAGTTTGTTACCTCTATTTTTTCGATTTTTTTGCAAAAATCATCATTCCTAAAAATGCGAATCCCATTAAAATCATGGAAGATGGCTCTGGTACATTGACGTATTCAAATTGTATCCAGGGGCGGATGGAAGAAAGATAAGCACTATCGTTGAAGGCATTTCCAAGAGGATCTGTGTCTACCAGATAAACACTATCGTAATCGTAATGATAATCCCAATATAAAGATAGACTTCCGCCTGTGTTTGATGTTATATCTACGTTATAAAAGGTAAAGCGGCTTTGCTGTCCAGTGTAAGGAGTGCCAGCTAAACGATAGGTAGCAGCAACTGCTTGTTGTCCAGAAACCCAGGTAAAATCAAGGCCGCTGCCAACAAGACGGAAGCGGTTATCGCCTGAATCTACTTTTGAATCGCCGCCAATACCGATTTTGGTGATGCGGATCTGCTGTCCAGCCAAAAGATTCAATGTTCCGACAAGCACGCTGACCTGACCAACAGTGCCTGTTGCCTGAGTAGAAGAACCAGCACCAACCAGACCAGTGTAAACATATTGTCCATTTCCGCTGTTGATTACATATCCTGATATGATTGTAGCATTAGCAGAAAATACAAATAGGATGACAAGGGTAGCAATAAAAAGATACTTAGTTGTCATAAAAAATCTCCTTAAAGTTGGAAGGAATAGAAATTCATCTATATCAAAAATTCCTTAAAATTATACCTGGAAAAGCAGGCATAAAAAAGAAAAAAATAGGCAGGAAAAGATAAATCTTCAGGATACAAGAAATATTTGAAATTCTCCACAAAGCATGTTAGAATATAAACTAGTATTTTTTCTAGTTATTAGAAAGTCTTTTGATTTCTTAGAGAAAGGTAGTTTTTATGGCCAAAATAGCTGAATTTATCCAGACTGCTGATTTTAAAGCAGAAAAACATGCTCCCGTGATTGAGCTTCCTGCAGAAGTAAAAGCTGGAGTACCTTTTCCTGTTACCGTAAGTGTTGGAAAACAAATTCCTCATCCTAACACAACAGAGCATTTCATTGGCTGGATTTCTTTGTTTTTCAAACCAAGAGAAGGAAAATTCGTACACCATCTGGGAAAAGTAGAATTCAGCTCTCATGGCGAATCTACAGAAGGGCCAAACAAGGGACCTGCTTATAGCAATCCTTTTGGTGTTTTCCATGTAAAGCTAGAAAAACCAGGAACATTGATTGCCGAAAGCTATTGCAATATTCATGGTTTGTGGGAAAATTCTGTGGAAGTCGTTTTAGCATAATCAGATGATGAATTTAAATGCGGGTCAGACCCGCATTTTTTTATTGGTGGTGTGTTTTTTTTTCTAGGGTTTCCTTGTTGATTTCCACCATGAGGATGTCTTTGAAGTCCTGTCTGGCTTTTATAAAATCTTCTTCAGAAATCTGAGGGTATTTTTCTACAATTTTTTTATAAAAATCAGTAATGCAAAAAGAACAGGATGCTTCGCAATCGCCTAAAAGAGATGCAATTTTTTCTGTATCTAAAAACTGGACAGAATCTACTTTAAAATACTTTGCCATCTCTCTGTTACCCTGGTCTTCTTCAACATTGCTATAAAAATTTTGCCCATATAGATCCTCTGTTTTGGGTGTAAAAACTCCAAACTGGCATTCTGTCATAAAAGGGGGAAAGGCAACTCTGAGATGAACACGGATGTATTCTTCCTTGAAGTTGTAAAAATATTTATTGAAATGCGACAAAATGGCAACTTTCCGTATTTCATGCACAATGCTGGAAACAAAGTCTGTATCCAGAATAGAGTGCTGAACAATGACAATGTCTCTTCCTTCAAAAGCAGAAGAAATAGGATGGTATTGCAGTCTTTTGCGGAATTTTCTCCGTTTTTCATCTGGTTCGATTTCTATTCTGCCCAGATAGGGATTGATAAAAATTCCTGTGTCCAATGGGCAGCCTAAGGTTTGGGCGTAACCTAAAGCAGAAGCAATAGCATTGGTCTGCAAAGGCAGAACCATAATCTTAATCAGCTTTTCCATCATCTCTGGTATAGAGTCTACACCTTTGTGTTCGCTTTCTTCTTTAAAAACAACCACACCATAGTCCATCATTTCCTGTACTTTTTTGAAATCGCGCATTTCTGGGCTTTGGCTGCATGCAATGATGGGGGTTTTAGCTAAAATTGCATTGCTATTGCGCAGGCTGTAAAGCTTCTTGATAAGATCCATGGAGTCTGCTTTTTGGAAAACCATATCCAGAAAAACAAAGGAAATGTTTTCTTTTTCTATGGTTTCTAAAATGCTTTGTGCTGTAGGCTTTTCTTGGAAAAAGATGTGCTTTGTAATAAAATCTCGATTTTCTCCAGAAACTCGAAAGTCCTTTTTTAGATCGTACTGCAATCGATTTTGGATATTGCCGAGGATTTCCTCTTTTTTTAAAACACTTCCTGCTATCAGTGTCTTGGGAAAATGGAGACAAGCCTCTTTTTGTCTTGCTTTTTCTTTTTCTGCTAAAAATTTCCCCAGGTTTTTACGGAAATGGTAAGCATCAGAAGAAAGCTCTAGTACCTTGCTGTCGTCTCGCACAAAAAAAGCCGCCTCGTACAGGCAGCGTCCGCCTTTAACATTTTTGAAAACCTCTGTGCGGCATTGTATCTGCTCGCGCAAGATTTTATTTTCAAAAGGATGAATGCCGTTCATATCAAAGCACAGAATTGTGCCTGGAGGAACTTCCTGGAATTTTGTTATTCCTAAAATTTCCAAAGCAGCACTCTCTGATGCTAAAGCATACCCTTGCTCTTTGCCAGGGAGTTCGCCATAAACTAAAGGATGGTATCCATCAGGGTCGCGGGCAGCGATAATCTTGCCTCCCATCAGAATCAAAAGGCTATAAGCACCGCGAACCAAACGTCTTCCCCTTTCTTCTTTTGTCAAGGCTCTATATATAGCTTTTTCAGGCTTTTCTGCCTGTTTTTCCACAAAACAAGAGAGGAAAAGAGGCAGGAAGAGTTCGCTATCTGACGTTGCATTAAATCCATATCCTTTTTTAGCTAAATAGTTCTTTAAAAAAGTCTTATCTATATTGCCATTATGGGCTAGAGCAATAGGCCCACAAATAGAATCGTCATATAAAAAGGGCTGTATGTTTCTTGTATCAGGCTCTCCTTGTGTAGGGAATCGCACATGCCCAATCATAAATTGATGTCCTGTGCAATCTATTGGCTCACGAAATACGTCTGCAACAAGTCCCAATGCTTTTCTGGACTGGATACGGTTTTCCTTGGGATTCAAAAATGCCATGCCTGCACATTCCTCACCCCTATGCTGAAGGCTGATAAGCCCACTGTAACCTATCTCAAACAAATGAGAAGAACGCCCTGTTAAAACACATCCAAAAATGCCACACATGATATGCTATCTTTCTTGAATAAAAAGAGATATTGA
>JABWCH010000458.1 GCA_013359215.1 Candidatus Brocadiia bacterium
CAGTCTTTTCTTTTGATAGATAGAGTCTTGTTTGCGCTAAATTTTTCTTATAAAATCTTTAATTATCAAAGAGCAGAAAATGCCTGCGTAACTCCTATTCTATTGTAAAAAATACGGTGTCTGTATAATTTAGCAAATCTTTCGCAAGAAAACCAAAAAAAATTGTTTCCTTGTCAGCCTATTTATGATGTAATAGTTTAGGCGTAAGTGATTTGTAAAAACTTTTTTTGATTGCGAAAGGGAAAATTTTATGAGTACTGCTGTAGAGCCTAATGTATTCCATGGTTTTGTTCATATAGAAAAAAAAGAGAAATATGCTATCATAAGCATTGACAGACCTGGTGTTTTGAATGCCATCAACAGAGATGTTTTGCTTGGCCTTTCTAAGGCTTTGGATGCACTTTCCCAAGATAGCTCTATTTCTTGTGTTATTCTTACAGGAAAAGGAAAAGCTTTTGTTGCTGGTGCTGACATCAAAGAAATGATGGACTTCACCGCAACTCAGGCAAAAGAATTTTCTGCTATGGGACAGGCCGTCTTTAGCCGCATTGAGCAATTTTCTGTGCCAGTGATTGCAGCAATCCACGGCTTTGCTCTTGGTGGTGGATATGAGCTTGCTCTTGCTTGTGACATAAGGATTGCATCTCAAAAAGCAAAGGTAGGACAGCCTGAAGTGAACCTGGGCGTTACTCCTGGTTTTGGTGCAACACAGCGATTGCTCCGCCTTGTTGGGCCATCCAAGGCAAAATATCTTCTTTTCACAGGGGAAATACTAAATGCAGAAAAGGCTTTGCATTTTGGCCTTGTAGATGAGGTTGTAGAAGAGGAAAAGCTGCTTGCTCGCTGCGAAGAAATCGCTCTGATGATTTCCCAGAAAGGCCCAATGGCAGTATCCTTCTGCAAACAAGCCGTAGAAAAAGGCATGCAAACATCTTTGGCTGTAGGTTTGGAAATCGAAAACAATCTTTTTGGCTTGTCTTTTTCAACACAAGACCAAAAAGAAGGAATGCGTGCTTTCCTAGAAAAACGAAATCCTGTTTTTCAAAAAAAATAGATCGCCTTAGAAACTAAGAAGTTAGATTTTTGAAGAAAAAGCAAAGATTTTTATCACGAATAAAAAAAATGCTCGAATGGCACGAATAGTTTTTATAGAAATTTCATTCGCGTAATTTGTATATTCGTCTTATTCGCGATGAATACCTTTTTGCTTTCGGCTTGTCCTAGATAGAAACTACGCAAAAAAAATTCTTTTTTTGGGGAAAATATTTATAGCAATTTTCCCCAAAACATTTTAAAAATTTTTATTGATTTTCTATACAGCATAAAAGTAGATAAAAATATGAAAAAATATCCATTAAAAATCGTCATTGCAGGCCATGTAGACCATGGGAAATCAACATTCATCGGCAGGCTGTTGCTTGCCACTCAATCCCTTGCTCCAGAAAAGCTGGCAGAAATCCAAAAAATCTCCAAAGAATTAGGAAAGGATACAGAGATCGCCTATATTAGCGACCAACTGAAGGAAGAAAGAGAAAACAATCTCACAATAGACACAACGCAAACTTTTTTCAAAACCAAAAAAAGAAAATACACCATCATTGATGCTCCTGGACATCTGGAATTTATTAAAAATATGATTTCTGGCGCAACTCTGGCACAAACTGGCGTTTTGATCGTAGATGCAAAAGAAGGCATCCAGGATCAAACCAGAAGGCATTCTTATTTGTTCCAGATTCTAGGGCTAAAAAAATGGATTGTCGCTGTAAATAAAATGGATGCAGTCGATTACAGCGAATCATGTTTTTTAAATCTCCAAAAAAACCTTTTAGAATTCTTCCAAAAAATCCCAGCAGAGCCTTACGCCGTTATCCCGATTAGTGCCAGAGCAGGAGAAAATATTTCCAGGAAGTCTGATTTTATGAAATGGTATACAGGAAAGCCATTGCTAGATGTTTTGGATTCTCTGGATATGGAAGACAAAAAAATAAAAGAAAGCCTGCGGTTGCCTGTCCAGGATGTTTACGAAAAGCAAGGAGAGAAAATGCCTGTAGGAAGAATTTCCTGTGGGTCTATCCATAAAGGCCAAAAAGTTATAATTTTGCCAGAAGTGCAAGAAGCAACAGTAAAATCAATCGAAATTTTTCTAAAAAAAACCAAAATTGCAAAAGAAAGTGAAAATATAGGCATTCTGTTTCAAGAAATGCTATCAGCCAAAAGAGGGCAAATCATCACGCAAAGAGAAAACCCACCCAAGCCTACTCAATCTTTTGAAGCAAGGCTTTTCTGGCTTTCAGACGAACCGCTCTTTGTTGGCAAACCATTTAGCCTGCGATGCGCCACCCAGGAAGTGCAGGCCACAATAGACAAAATCATAGAAAAAAGAGATTCTTCCACCTTAGATCTAATAGAAAAAGACGCAGCATCCTTAGCAAAAAATGAAACAGCCATTGCCAGATTCCATACAAACGAGCCTGTTTTAGTAGAAAAATTTTCTGAAATTCCAGAACTAGGAAGATTTGTTATAGAAGAAAAATCCAGTATCCTCGGAACAGGAATTGTCCAAGAATAAAGAGCAAATTTTAGGGGAGAAATGCTATGAACTTAATTCAATGGCCAGGCTGGAAGCTTTTGATTTTTATTTCTATTGATGCTCTTTTCTTGGGTCTTATCTATACAATATCAGGAATGCTGCCGTCTTTTTTGGTTTCCATAGAATATTGGGGAAATGCAATACGAATTGCCTTCACTATGGCAATCAGCATGTCAGGTATTGTTTTTTTAGGCGATGCCTTGCCTGAATTTTATGGCGAGCAAGAAGAAGAAATATTGGATGAACTCAGCATACACAAAGACCCTTCCCTTTTCCGCATTTCTCTTTTTATTGGGCTGAACGCCATGTTTGCGTGGGGGATTCTAGCCTCTATCTCATGGCCTTTCTGGATTGCCCTGCTTTTAGGAGGAACGCTACTCTGGTTGATAATATCAGAATTTTTTCTTTGTCTTTGGGCTTATGGCATAGAAGGAATAGGCGAATTCTTTGGCGCAGACCAAACCATGTCTTTCCTTTTTCTTACTATTCTCTCCATAGCTCTACTTTTGTCTGGCTATATTGGCTTTCTCCTCACAACAGCAACGCAGCATAAAGAAAGCCTCCCCAAAAGCCGATGGGAAGAAGTCCACGACTTTTTTAACCAAGCAAAAGAAAACTGGCAAAAAACATGGGATGACAAAATACAAAAAAAAGAAGACATCTTACAGCAATTCCCCCAAGTTCAAAAACAGCTAGAAGAGAAAATAAAACAACTGGATTTAACAGAAATGCAATTATGGATAGAAAAACTTCACAAATGCAGAAATATCAATGAATTGCAATTTTATATGAATAGTCTTGAAGAATATATTGAAAAAAAGAAAAAATAGGGATAATGAACAGAACCATTAT
>JABWCH010000459.1 GCA_013359215.1 Candidatus Brocadiia bacterium
CACGAAGAGTTTAAAATTTTTTCTTCGTGATCTTTGTGCCTTCGTGGTGAAAAATCTTTTTATTTGTGTTTATTTGTGTTTATCCTTGGTTCTTCTTTTTAAATGAGTTAGTGAAATGCGTATTTTTTTAAAAGTGTGTAAAGAGCCAGCATATTCTATTGATTGGTAATCTAGGCTAGATAGAATTTTTTCAACAACAGAAAGCCAATGAATAAACTCAAGAATACCATGCTAGAAACCTCTGGAACCTGAGCATATACAGCAATACCAGCAACGCCTGCATGCTGGCTTGTGATTTGGTGTATTTCCACAATAAGATAGCCGTTTGCATCTGTCACTGCATCAAAGGTAGCAAGCTGGGCATCATAGAAATTCGGCTCCGTACCAGCCTGAAAGCTACCCATATTTGCCACAGCAGAATTGACAGAGTTGATCGTATTGATGCTAAAAACTCCTGACCAGTTACCAATATTATGCGAAGCATCGCTCGTAATCAATTGCACCTGTACTGCAATATTGGCTGGCAGGTTATAAAAAGTCAGACGGCGTTTCTCATTTAGATTATAAAAATTGATACCATCTGCAATCCGCCTCAATACAGCAGCATCTGTCCCAGAAATCGTACTGGCAGTATAGGCTGTTCTCACATCTCCACTTACGTCTCCATAAAACACAGCACCTGTAGACAGTGTCTTGCTATTTCCCCAGATTGCATCCTCGAACAAAACCCCATTCACGCTTCCCCCAGTAGGCTGTCCCGAAAAAATAGTGTTCACAGCCCCCAATACCGACATCCCATTAGGATTGATTTGGTTAGAATTAACAAGCTGAGTAGACACCAGCACTGCCTGACTAGAGCATACCAACCCCAAAACCAAAATGATAAAAATTTTTGCCATATTTTTCATCCTTATTGATTTATTTTAAAGAATAGCATAGCAACAAAAGAAACCATAAAAAAAACAATTGTAGAAGGCTCTGGGATCGCTGTTGTAGATAGATAGAACAAACCGTAATAGTCATTCGTGCTATCCCCAATAGTTTCTACGATCTGGACTTTATTAAACGCTACATCCGATGATACACCGACAAAAGAAGCAACATTATCAGGCGTGTTGAAGGTAAAAGAGCCTATATTCGTAGTATTGTTGAATAAGGTTAAGGTAAATGTAGATTGATCCCCTACATTATCATAAAAATGAAATCCCAGAGCATAGGCATATACAGGAAGATCCAGCTTCATGCTCTCCAACCCACTGATAGCAATTTCATTCCCAGGAAGTGTACCAGTCCATTCCGAGCCAAAATAAAGCCCGCTTGCAAGTGTTGTAAAAACAATATTGCCAAATGCGCCAGGAGCACTGTAAGAACTTACATTATTAGGGCCAGAGTAGGCATCTGTTGCCTGGGTTGCCCCTGTCGCCAGCAAAAATCCAGTGATATCATGGACATAAGTAGTTAGAGTAGCAGCATGCAGGCTGCCCATTAGTATCACAAAAAGAGAAAAAAAAGATAAAATTTTCATATTGAACTCCTCTCTTTAGTTAGATATGATGTATTTCGTTTCAGCATCTACATTTTAGTATCCCACATTTCATTTGACAACGTTAAGTTAGCCTTCTTCGGAGGCAAGTTTTCCCATGCGTAAGCGGTAATCTTAGTCGTAATCGTAATCCTACGATAAGGATTACGATTATGATAAAGATAAGGATTACGATTACGACAAAACTATAATTTCCTATACAGTAATTTTAAAAAAATAAGCACATAAAGGAACACAAAAAGCACATAAAAAAAATACATACCTGATAATTTTTTTTGTGTAATTGCGTGTTCTTTGTGTGCTTTTTGTGATAAATCCCAATTTAACATTGTCAAGTTAAAAAGTCTAGCAAAAACAATAAATATTCCAAATCCCCAAACTGCCCTGGAAGTACTTGAGGTACTTGTAAAATTAAAATTTTTTAGAAAAAATAGTTTTGACAATGGGTACACAATATTTAAAATTTATAATATTGTTTATGAATGTCTATTTTCTAAAAACCTGTCAGGACTGCGTAGAAGGAGAAAAAAATGAAAAAAGTTTTAATATTCGCTTTGCTCATGTCCCTTATAAGCTTTGCCTCCGCCGCTACCATCCTTGGTGGCAGTGCCCTCTTGACGACTTCTTATGCCAATCAATTGGAAAGCTGGCTAGGAGAGGGCAACATTACTATCACCAACATTTATACAAAACAAGCTGGACATACATCGGCCAATTTTCATAGTGCTGCGGATGGACAAGGACGGACGTTCAGCATCATAGAGGTATTGGGTGGCGTGAACCAAATCATCGGTGGTTATAACCCTAGAAGTTGGGACAGTTCGAGCGGTTACGTTACTGCCTACAATACCAATGCCTTTGTTTTCAACTTCAATACAGGGAGTGTACGATACCATACATATACCGTACAACCTTATGAAAGCTACAACTATAGCAGCTATGGTCCCACTTTTGGTAATGGCCATGATATTTATGTAAATAATAGCCTCACAGGAGGATATACATATTCTTATGCCTATCGATCCAACTCTAGAACAGGTAATCTGGATATTCCCGAAGGGTATAGCTATGGTTTGATTGCCTCAGGCTCAGGTCTCACGATTGGACGAATCGAAGTCTTTACCATTTCCAATGTCCCTGTTCCTGAGCCAACGACGACTGTTCTGCTCGGTCTTGGGGTTTTGGCCTTAGGTATGCTTTGGAAGAGGAAATAAAGCCATTTTTTTTGCCTCTTTTCATCTGTTGAGCTTCCATCAAGCAGTAGCATCTTAAAAAATAATACCTCGTTTTCACCCAGAGCGTGAAAATGAGGTAAAAAGCTCTAAATTTTTACCGTTCCTAGACGGTTTACTTCTCTTAGGCTATATGAGAAAGATTGAGGTCTATGCCTATAGAGCCTGTTTTTTTCAAAGTAAATTCAGTCAGAATATTTTGTTACGTCAATCCTTCACCTTTTCCAAGGCAAATATTCCTTTTATTCTAATCGTAAACCGATTGCCTCAAGATTCGTTTTGCTTAAACCGTCCTTGCTTTAACTCCCCTCTACGCTCTTGAGCTGCTTTAATCTCGATTTCCGACACAATTTGTTTTTCCTGGTTTCTATGTTAGAGATACTCTGTCTTTATCTTGCCATTTCTCATCTTTTTCTCATATCATGATTCTTGATTCTTATCTTAGAATGCCTGCGTAACTCCTAATTTTTATTGTTTTTCATAAAATAGAAGCAAATTTTTTAGAGTATTTTTTTCATACAATTGCGAAAGAATATAGGGAGAATTTTTTTGAAAATCTTTACCTAGACTGACTTTCTACACGTTTCTAAAAAACACGCATTTTGTCAATGCTTTATATTATAATGGTTTACAGAAATCAAACCAATTCAAGAAGAACCTTCTTT